>NZ_JBHVJT010000088.1:0-41642 GCF_042798815.1 Kitasatospora sp. NPDC057738
ACCTGGGAGCCGTCGATCAGGCCGAGGTCGGCGGAGCTGGCGGAGTAGATCGCGTCACCGAGCGGGCCGACCGAGCCCGGGTCGATGTTGATGTAGTTCATCTCGTACTTGTTGTTGATCGGCCTGGGGCCGAGGCCCTTGCGGGCGTCCAGGCAGGGCGGCTGCTCCGGGTCGAGCGGCGCCTTGGTCTCGTCGCAGGTCATCAGCGAGTTGCTGATCCGGGTGATGGAGCCGCGGAAGTCGCCCGCGAAGCGGGTGGTGAACGGCAGTTGGTTCTCGGCGATCGTGGTGGCCCGCTGCTTCGCGCGTTGTGCGGGCTGGGCTTGCTGTGCGTGCTGGACTCCCGCCTCCGGCCCGGAGGGCGTGCCCGATCCACGGGCGTCGGCGATGGTCGGGGCGGCCAGCAGTTGGCCGGCGACGGCGGCGACGGCGGCGCCCGCGACGCAGGTCCGGCGGAGGAGCAGACGGGTGGCGGAGGCACGACTGACGGAGGAGATCATGTGATCCTCTTTCAGGATGGACGGACGAGCAGGCCGGTCGAACCACAACCCTCCGTCACATAAGCATCACATTCCGCCACCGGTGCGGCGATTCCGTCGCAGGTCCACTCCATAGGAGGGCCCGCTGCCGCCCTCCTGGGCGACAGCGGGCCGACGGGGGTTTGAGCGGCCGTCACCCGCTCACAGCACCTGGAGGTTCTTCCGCAGCTCGAACGGCGTGACCTCGGAGCGGTACTCCTCCCACTCCTGGCGCTTGTTGCGCAGGAAGAAGTCGAAGACATGCTCGCCGAGGGTCTCGGCGACGAGTTCGCTGCGCTGCATCAGGTCGATGGCCTCGCCGAGGTTCTGCGGCATCGGCTGGATGCCGAGGGCGCGGCGCTCGGAGTCGGACAGCGCCCACACGTCGTCGTCGGCGCCGGGCGGGAGCTCGTAGCCCTCCTCGATGCCCTTCAGGCCGGCCGCGAGGGTGACGGCGTAGGCGAGGTACGGGTTGCAGCCGGTGTCCAGGGAGCGGACCTCGATCCGGGTGGAGCCCTGCTTGCCCGGCTTGTACATCGGCACCCGGATCAGCGCCGAGCGGTTGTTGTGGCCCCAGCAGATGTAGGACGGCGCCTCGCCGCCGGCCCCGGCGGTGCGCTGGGAGCCGCCCCAGATCCGCTTGTAGGAGTTCACCCACTGGTTGGTGACGGCGGCGGTCTCCGCGGCGTGCTTCAGCAGGCCCGCGATGAAGGACCGGCCGACCTTGGACAGCTGGTACTCGGCGCCGGACTCGTGGAACGCGTTGCGGTCGCCCTCGAACAGCGAGACGTGGGTGTGCATGCCGCTGCCGGGGTGCTCGGAGAACGGCTTGGGCATGAAGCTCGCGTGCACGCCCTGCTCCAGCGCGACCTCCTTCATGACCAGCCGGAAGGTCATGATGTTGTCGGCGGTGGACAGCGCGTCGGCGTAGCGCAGGTCGATCTCCTGCTGGCCGGGGGCGCCCTCGTGGTGCGAGAACTCGACCGAGATGCCCATCGACTCCAGCATGGTGATCGCCTGTCGGCGGAAGTCGTGGCCCACCCCGCGCGGGGTGTGGTCGAAGTAGCCGGAGTGGTCGGCGGGGATCGGCGGGGTGCCGTCGCCGGGCAGGTTCTTCAGCAGGAAGAACTCGATCTCCGGGTGGGTGTAGAAGGTGAAGCCCTGCTCGGAGGCCTTCTCCAGGGTGCGCTTGAGCACGAACCGGGGGTCGGCGTAGGACGGCGATCCGTCCGGCATCAGGATGTCGCAGAACATCCGGGCGGTGCCCGGGGTCTCCGAGCGCCACGGCAGGATCTGGAAGGTGGTCGGGTCCGGCTTGGCGATCATGTCGGACTCGTACACCCGGGCGAAGCCCTCGATCGCCGAGCCGTCGAACCCGATGCCCTCCTCGAAGGCCTGCTCCAGCTCGGCCGGCGCCACCGCGACCGACTTCAGGAACCCGAGCACGTCGGTGAACCACAGCCGGACGAACCGGATGTCACGCTCTTCGAGCGTCCGAAGCACGAACTGCTGCTGCTTGCCCATGGGGACAGTCTCACCTCTGCTCTTTACGCTCGTGTTACGCCCCGGAGGCCGTGGAAAGACCTCGTAAAGCGGTTGCCCCCATCATGGCCGATCCCCGCCCGGCCCGGCAGCGCCGACCCCCGCCGCAGGCTCCCGCCCAGGACATCGCGTCAGTTGGACGATTACACTCGGGGCATGCCCAATCTCCGTCTCGCCCTGAGCCAGATCGACCCCTGGGTCGGTGACCTCGCCCGCAACGGCGACGAGGTGGTGCGCTGGACCAAGCGGGCCGCGGAGGCCGGCGCGCAGCTGGTCGCCTTCCCCGAGATGGCCCTCACCGGGTACCCGGTGGAGGACCTCGCCCTGCGCCACTCCTTCATCGAGGCCTCCCGCGCCGCGCTGGTCGAGCTGGCCGGCCGCCTGGCCGCGGAGGGGCTGGGCGAGGTCCCGGTGGTCGTCGGCTACCTCGGGCGCTCCGAGCACGCCTCGCCGCGCTTCAACCGTCCGGCCGGCTCCCCGCAGAACTGCGCCGCGGTGCTGCACCGGGGCGAGGTGGTGACCCGGTTCGCCAAGCACCACCTGCCCAACTACGGCGTGTTCGACGAGTTCCGCTGGTTCGTCCCCGGCGACCAGCTGCCGGTGCTGCGGCTGCACGGGGTGGACGTCGCGCTGGCCGTCTGCGAAGACATCTGGCAGGACGGCGGCCGGGTCACCGCGGCCCGCGAGGCCGGCGCCGGGCTGCTGCTGGTGATCAACGGCTCCCCGTACGAGCGGAACAAGGACGACCAGCGGCTGGAGCTGGTGCGCCGCCGGGCGGCCGAGGCGGGCTGCACCCTGGCGTACGTCAACATGGTCGGCGGCCAGGACGAGCTGGTCTTCGACGGCGACTCGATCGTGGTCGGCGCGGGCGGCGAAGTCCTGGCCCGCTCCCCGCAGTTCGAGGAGCACCTGCTGGTGCTGGACCTCGACCTGCCGCCCGCCGCGGGGGACGACACCGACGGACTGCTGCTGAGCGACGGGCTGCACCTGGTCCGCACCGAGCTGGGCGGCGAACCGCAGGACGCGCCCGCCGGGAGGCTCACCGCCGGGGTGGCGCCGCGGCGGTCCGACGAGGCCGAGATCTGGGCCGCGCTGGTCTCCGGCACCCGGGCGTACGTGACCAAGAACGGCTTCTCGTCGGTGCTGATCGGCCTCTCCGGCGGCATCGACTCGGCGCTGGTGGCCGCGATCGCGGTGGACGCGGTGGGCGCGCGGAACGTGCACGGCGTCTCGATGCCCAGCCGCTACTCCTCCCAGCACTCCCGGGACGACGCGGCCGAGCTGGCCCGCCGCACCGGACTGCCCCTGCGGACCGTCTCCATCGCCCCGATGTTCGACGCCTACCTGGCGGCGACCGAGCTGACCGGCCTCGCCGAGGAGAACCTCCAGTCCCGGCTGCGCGGCACCCTGCTGATGGCGATCTCCAACCAGGAGGGGCACATCGTGCTCGCGCCCGGCAACAAGAGCGAGCTGGCGGTCGGCTACTCGACGCTGTACGGCGACTCGGTGGGCGCCTACGGACCCATCAAGGACGTCTACAAGTCACTGGTGTTCCGGCTGGCCCGCTGGCGCAACGAGGAGGCCGTGCGGCGCGGCGAGGTGCCGCCGATCCCGGAGCACACCATCACCAAGCCGCCGTCCGCCGAGCTGCGGCCGGACCAGGTGGACACCGACTCGCTGCCCGACTACGACCTGCTGGACGGCGTGCTGGCCCGCTACATCGAGGGCGACGAGGGCCGGGACTCGATCGTGGCGGACGGCTTCGACCCGGCCGTGGTGGACCGGGTGGTCCGGCTGGTCGACAGCGCCGAGTACAAGCGGCGCCAGTACCCGCCGGGCCCGAAGGTCTCGGCCAAGAACTTCGGCCGGGACCGCCGCCTGCCGATCACCAACCGCTGGCGGCGCGGCTGACCGCTACGCCGAGTACCGGTAGGTGGCGGCCACCGCGAGGTGGTCGCTGCCGTCCCGGGACAGGGTGCGGGAGTCCACCGGCGTGAGCCCGCCCTTGCTCATGATCTGGTCGATCCGGGCCATCGGGAAGGCGGCCGGCCAGCTGAAGCCGAAGCCGTCGCCGGCGGCGCCCTGGGCCGAGCGCATCTGCGAGGTGACCGGCGCCAGGCTGCGGTCGTTCATGGTGCCGTTGAGGTCGCCGAGCAGCAGGACCTTCTTCAGCGGCTCGGACTGGATCGCGTTGCCGAGCGCCTGCGCGCTGAGGTCCCGCTGGTTGACGGTGAAGCCGCCCTCGGCCTTCAGCCGCACCGAGGGCAGGTGCGCCACGTACACGGCGACCGGGCCCTGCGGGGTGGTGACCTCGGCCCGGAAGGCCCTGGTCCAGCCCATCTTCAGGTCCACCGGGGAGATGTCCCCGATCGGGTACTTCGACCAGAGCCCGACCGTGCCCTCCACGGTGTGGTACGGGTAGGCGCCGGCGAGCCCGGTCTCGTACGAGCGCAGCTGCCGGCCGGCCAGCTCCTGCAGGGCGACGATCTGGGCGCCGGAGTCCACCAGGGTGCGGACGGTGCCCGGCACGTCGGTGTTGGCGGCGGCGACGTTGTGGCTGACCACCGTCCAGTCGCCCTTGCCGCCGCTCTTGTCGGACAGCAGCCCGCCGAACAGGTTGACCCAGAGCACGACGGGCAGCAGCAGGGCCAGCAGCGCGGTGGCGGAGCGGCGCAGCAGCGCGGGTACCAGCAGCACCGGGACGGCCAGGCCCAGCCAGGGCAGGAAGGTCTCCAGCAGGCTGCCGAGGTTGCCGACGCTGTTGGGCACCTCGGCGTGGAAGGCGAGCAGCGCGGCGGTGAGCACGGCCAGCGCGGCGACCACCAGGCCGCGCCGCCAGGTGCCGCTGCCGCGGGCGTCCCGGCCCCAGTGGCGCAGGCCGAGGAAGCCGCCGCGACGCACCGCGGGGGCCGGGCCGTCGGCGTCGCCCCCGGGGGTCGCGATCCGCTCGGTCCTGTCCGCCTGCGCCATGAAGTGGCTCCCGTCGCTCGTGCCGTCGCCGCTCCGGTGTCCGGCCCGTCGTCGGGCGGGCACTCACCGGACCGGTGCCGGTTTGATCGATTGTCCGGCTCAGCCTATGCCGGGACAGACGTCGGTCCCGCTGAGCGGGTTCCGGCGCGGCCCGGTTTGGTGAGCGAGGCCACGTTCGGGCGCGGGTCGGGCGGGGTCAGCGGGGTGCGAGGCCTTCGAGCACGGAGTCGACCAGCTTGCGGGCCAGGTCCGGGTCCTCCAGGTCGGAGTCGTCCCACAGGATGCTGCGGTAGAGGATCGGCCCCATCAGGAGGTCGTTGAGCAGTTCCAGGTCGAGGTCGTCGCGGATCACGCCCTCGTCGACGGCCTGGCGGATCAGGCGGAGCCCGACCTCCCGGCGCGGCTTGATCACCCGCTCCCGGTACGCGGAGTACAGCTCGGGCAGGGTCTGCATCTGGCCGAGGGCGGCCTTGAGCACCCAGCGGGTGCGCTTGGCCAGGCCGCGCCGGCGGACGTGGTCGACCATGGCGATCAGGTCGGCCCGGGCGCCGGCGCCGGTGGGCTCCGGCAGCGGCTCCTCCAGCCGGCTGACCACGTCGACCAGCAGGGCCTCCTTGTTGGACCAGCGCCGGTAGATGGTGGCCTTGCCGACGCCGCCGGCGGCGGCGATGCCCTCGATGGTGAGCTCGGACAGCGCGGTGCCGCCGGCCATCAGGTCCTCGACGGCCGTGAAGATGGCCTGCTCGGCGGCCTCGCTCCGGGGCCGGCCACGGCGCACCTCCGCGCAGTGCTGCCCGGTGTCGGCGGTCGGCGTGTCCGTCTTCATCCCCGCTGTCTCTCCCTCGCTCTCCCCGGCGGCGCTGGCGCCGTGGGGTGTCCCTCGGTGGGTCCGCGGCGGGGGCCCGCCCCGGACCGAGGCCCTGCCGCCCGGGGCGTACCCGGGCGACAGGGCCATTGTCGCTCAGTCACGGTGGGCCCGGCCGCTGGTCAGGCCTCCGCGGCCGCGGCCTCGCGTTCCTGGCCGCGCTGTTCGGGGGCCGGGCCGGCGGGGGCGGCCGAGCGGCGCGGCAGCAGGAACCAGGCGACGACGGCGCCGATCACCGAGACGCCCGCCGAGAGCGAGGCCACCACGTGCATGGCGTGGACGAAGGCGTCGTTCGCCGGGGCGATCAGCGCCTGGCCGCCGGGGATGCGGTCGGCGATGGCCAGGGTGGCCTCCAGCGACTCGCCGGCCTTGTCGCGCAGGCCCTCGGGCAGGTGGGTCAGGGTGTCGGCCATCCCGTCGCGGTAGACGGTGGAGAGCACCGCGCCGAGCACGGCGACCCCGAGCGAGCCGCCGACCTGGCGGAAGGTGTTGTTGACGGCCGAGCCGGCGCCGGCCTTCTCCCGGGGCAGCGAGGCCATGATCGCGACGGTGACCGGCGGCATGACGTGCGCCATGCCGGCGCCCATCACCAGGCCGAGCACGACCAGCACCCAGATCGGGGTGGTGGCGGTCAGCACGACGTAGCCGACGAAGCCGACCGCGACCAGCAGCATGCCGCAGGTCGCGGTGGCGGCGACGCCGAAGCGGTCGACCACCAGCCGGGCCCGCGGGGCGAACACCAGCTGGGCGGCGGCCAGCGGCAGCATCAGCACACCGGCCTGGAGGGCGCTGTAGCCGCGCACGCTCTGGATGTAGAAGACGCCGAAGAACGAGACGCCCATCAGCGCGAAGAAGATCACGCCGACGACCACCACGGACGCGCTGAACACCTTGTTGCGGAACCAGGTGACGTCCAGCGCGGGGAACGCGGTGCGGCGCTCGAACCAGACGAAGGCGACCAGCGCGACCACGCCGACCAGGGTCGGCGCCCAGGCCTCGACCGCGGTGAAGTCGGCCAGCTCGCCGCCCTTGATGATGCCGTAGATCAGCGCGACCAGGCCGACGATCGACAGCAGTACGCCGATCGGGTCCATCCGGCCCGGGCTGGGGTCCTTGGACTCGGGGACCAGGATCACCATCGCGATCACCGCGACGACCACGATCGGGACGTTGATCAGGAAGACCGAGCCCCACCAGAAGTGCTCGATCAGCAGGCCGCCGGTGATCGGGCCGATGGCGATGGCCAGGCCGACCGCGCCGGCCCAGATCCCGATCGCCTTGGGCTGCTCGGAGCGCTCGAAGACGTTCATGATGATCGCCAGCGTGGCGGGCATCGCGAGCGCGCCGCCGACGCCCATCAGGGCGCGGTAGCCGATGAGTTCACCGGGCGAGGCGGCCAGCGCGGACAGCAGCGAGGCGATGCCGAAGACCACCATGCCGGCCAGCAGCGCGCGCTTGCGGCCGAACCGGTCGCCGAGCAGGCCGGAGGTGAACAGCAGCCCGGCGAAGACCAGGGTGTAGGAGTTGATCGACCATTCCAGGTCGCTCTGGGTGGCCCCGAGTCCGACCGGCGCGGGCGTCGCGATGGTCTTCATCGCGACGTTGAGGATCGAGTTGTCGAGCACGACGACGAGCAGGGCGAGCAGCAGGGTGCCGAGGATCGCCCAGCGCCGACGGTGGATGGCTTCCGGCACGCGGGGTGGCGCGGCTGCGGTGGTCATGGGTGTTTCCCGTCCGTGGTGGTGTGGCACTGGCGGGCATTCCGAGCCGCATACGTCTCGTAACCCCCCCGCACCAGAGTAACGGGCGATACGATACGAGACGAATCCGTTTCGTAAAGAGCGGGCAAATTCGGCGGCCGACCGCGCACCCCGGCAGGGGACGACCCGCGCGCCCGGTGTGTCCTGGATCGCACCGGGACGCCCGCACCCCTCTTTGCGCGGGCGCCGGGGCGTGCAAGCATGGAGGTGATCCGGGGACGCCGTACGGCGCCACGAGACGACAACCCTTCAGGAGTCCGTTCGATGAACGCTTCTACGCCTTCGCCTGCCCAGAACCAGGCGTCGACCGCCACCCTCTACGGCGGGGTCACCAACCGCCGTGTCACCGTCCGCGACCTCGCCGCCGCCAAGCAGCGCGGCGAGAAGTGGTCGATGCTCACCGCCTACGACGCCCTCACCGCGGGCGTGTTCGACGAGGCCGGCATCCCGGTGCTGCTGGTCGGCGACTCGGCGGGCAACTGCCACCTCGGCTACGAGACCACCGTCCCGGTGACCATGGATCAGATGGTGATGCTCTCCGCCGCCGTCGTCCGCGGCACCGAACGGGCGATGATCGTCGCCGACCTGCCGTTCGGCTCGTACCAGGAGTCCCCCGCGCAGGCCATGCACAACGCGGCCCGGCTGATGAAGGAGGCCGGGGTCGGCGCGGTCAAGCTGGAGGGCGGGGAGCGCAGCGCCCGCTCGATCGAGCTGCTGGTCGAGGCCGGCGTCCCGGTGATGGCCCACATCGGCCTCACCCCGCAGTCCGTGCACGCCCTCGGCGGCTACCCCGTCCAGGGCCGCGGCGACGAGGCGGCGCACCAGCTGCTGCGCGACGCCAAGGCCGTCCAGCAGGCGGGCGCCTTCGCCGTGGTGCTGGAGGCCGTCCCGGCCGAGCTGGCCGCCCAGGCCACCGAGCAGCTGGCGATCCCGACCGTCGGCATCGGCGGCGGACCGGACACCGACGCCCAGGTGCTGGTCTGGACCGACATGGCCGGCATGACGGCCGGCCGGGTGCCCAAGTTCGTCAAGCAGTACGCCGACCTGCGGACCGTCCTCGGCGACGCCGCTCGCGCGTACGCCGAGGACGTGCGCTCCGGCGCCTTCCCGGCGGCGGAGCACAGCTTCCGCTGACGCCCGCTCCTCGCGGCCCCGTTCCGGTTCGGAGCGGGGCCGCTGCCGTACCCGGGGGCCGCCGCCGTACCCGGGCGGGGGCCGCTGTCGTACCCCCGGCCGCCGCCGTACCCGGGGCGGCGTCCGGCGCCCGGGGAGCGCCTGCGGCGGCCGGTGACAGCGGCCTGACAGCGCACGGCGCCGGCCGACAGGGAGCTGACAGCGCGGGCCGACACCCTGGGGGCATGACACGAATCGCGACAGCCCCGAACGACCGGGGAACCACCTCTCGGAACGCCGTGGAGGTGCACGGCATCGTCAAGCACTACGGCGAGACCAAGGCCCTCGACGGGGTCGACCTCACCGTCGAGGAAGGCACCGTCCTCGCCCTGCTCGGCCCCAACGGCGCGGGCAAGACCACCCTGGTGCGCGTCCTCTCCACCCTGATCAAGCCGGACGCCGGCACCGCGTTCGTCGGCGGCTACGACGTGCTGCGCCAGCCCAAGCAGCTGCGCCGCACGATCGGCCTCACCGGCCAGTACGCCTCCGTGGACGAGCTGCTCTCCGGGTACGAGAACCTCTACCTCATCGGCCGGCTGCTCGACCTCCCCCGCAAGGAGGCCAAGGCCCGGGCCACCGAGCTGCTGGAGCGCTTCTCGCTCACCGAGGCCGCCAAGCGGACCGCCAAGACCTACTCCGGCGGCATGCGCCGCCGCCTCGACCTGGCCGCCAGCATGATGGGCCGCCCCCGGGTGCTCTACCTGGACGAGCCCACCACCGGCCTGGACCCGCGCACCCGCAACGAGGTCTGGGACGAGGTGCAGCGCATGGTCGCCGAGGGCAGCACCGTGCTGCTGACCACCCAGTACATGGAGGAGGCGGAGCAGCTCGCGAACGAGCTGACCGTCATCGACCGCGGCCGGGTGATCGCCAACGGCGCCGTCTCCGAGCTCAAGGCCAAGGTCGGCGGCCAGACCCTCCAGGTCCGCCCGGCCGACCCGGCCGAGCTGCCGGAGATGGCCCGCTGCCTGCACGGGAGCGGCATCCTCAACGCCACCTTCTCCGCCGACACCGGCCTGCTCGCGGTCCCGATCACCGGCGAGGAGCAGCTGACCGCGGTGATCGGGGTGCTCGGCACCCGCGGCTTCGCCGTCGCCGGCATCGACACCAAGGTGCCCAGCCTGGACGAGGTCTTCCTCGCCATCACCGGCAAGCCCGCCTCCGCCGCGGTACCCGCCCCCAGCCTCGCCAAGGAGCCCGTCGCATGACCACCGCCACGCTCACCCCCTCCCGGGCCCGGGACACCCGGCCGCCGGCGGAGGACTCCCGGATCGGCCTGGCCGGCACCCTGCGCCACGTCGGCGCGCTGACCCGGCGCAACCTGATGCGGATCAAGGCCGACCCGGAGTCGATGTTCGACGCCGTGCTGATGCCGATCGTCTTCACCGTGCTGTTCGTCTACGTCTTCGGCGGCGCGATGGCCGGCAACCAGGACGACTACAAGCAGTACCTGATCCCCGGCCTGCTCGGACAGACCGGCCTCACCCTCGCGATGGCCGTCGGCACCGGCCTCAACAGCGACTTCCAGACCGGCGTGATGGACCGCTTCCGCACCCTGCCGATCGGCCGGGCCTCGGTCCTGCTGTCCAAGATCGTCGCCGAGACCCTGCGCGGACTGCTCTCCTTCGCGATCCTGATCGGCTTCGCGATGTGCATCGGCTTCGAGGTGCGGACCGGACCGCTGGAGGTGCTGGCCACCATCGGCCTGGCCCTGGTGTTCGGCATGTCGATCGTCTGGATCTCGATGCTGCTGGGCATGGCCCTGCGCAGCGCCCAGGCCGTCCAGGGCGTGGCCATGCTGGTCCTGATGCCGATGCAGTTCGGCAGCTCGATCTTCGCCAGGCCCGACACCATGCCCGGCTGGCTGAAGTCCTTCACCGAGGTCAACCCGCTGTCGGCACTGGCCGACGCCTCCCGCGCCCTGCTCAACGGCGAGGGCCCGGTGGCCCACCCGGTGACGATCGTGCTGGTCTGGTCGGCCGCCGTCACCGCGATCTTCGCCCCGCTGGCGGTCGCCCGGTTCCGCAAGCGGACCTGACCCCACGACCGCCGTCGGCTCCCCCTCGACTCCCGCCGGGGAGGGCCGGCGGACGAGAACGGCCGGCCACCCGGGACGGGCGCCGGCCGCGGAACGCTAGGGGGGGGGAGAAGGGCGATGGGTGTTCCCAGCTCCTGTGAGCCGCGGGTATTCGGGGGGAGTTTTTTGGTTGTGCTTTGTGTGTTGCCCCCCCCCCCCCCCCCCCCCGGGCCCGGGAACTGCGGGGCGTCCGCGGAGTCCGGGGAGCCCGGGGAGCCCGGGGAGTCCGGGGCTAGCCGATCAGCCCCTCCAGCAGCTCGAAGGCCTGTTCCTGGGACGTCCCGACCCCGCCGTCCCGGGCCTCCTCGTACTCGGCGTCGCCCATCAGCTCCCGCAGGACGGCCTCCGTGCGCGCCCGCTCGGACCGGTCCAGGTAGCCGCCCTTGGGGCCGTTCAGCCCGCCGTGCGCGCCGATCAGCACCGCCGCCGCCCGGGCCCGCTCCAGGTCCCCGTCGCGCCGGGCGAAGCTGCACAGCACCGCCGTCACCGCGGGCACCACCATGACCGTCATGTGCTCGGCGAAGCCGCTCGCCGCCGTCACCGCCCGCAGCTGCCGCCAGCCGTCGCGCAGCAGCTCGAACCCCGCCTCCGGATCGCCGGCCCGGGCCGTGATCCAGCCCCGGGCGCTCAGCAGCATCCCGGTCACCAGGCTCGGCGCGAAGCCGCCGACCCGGACCGTGTCCAGCTCGTCCAGCTCGGCCAGCGCCAGCTCGAACTCGCCGCGCTGGGCGTGCAGGCCGCAGAGCGTCAGGTGGCCGAACATCAGGGCCCCGGTGGTGGACTGGTTGAGGCCCGGGGTCTCGATCGAGGCCAGCGCCTCCCGGACGACCCGCTCGCCGCGGTCCATGTCGTGCTCCAGCAGGGCGGTGCCCAGGTTCACCCGCAGGATCGGCACCTCCAGCGGCGCCCCCAGCTCCTCGACCAGCCCGATCGCCCGCTCGTACGCCTCCGCGGCGGCCGCGGAATCGCCCCGGTTGGCCAGCGACTCGCCGTGCGCCGCCAGCGCCTGGGAGATCCCCCAGAGGTCGCCCGCCTGCTCGTACAGCTCCAGCGAGCGCTTGCCGTCCACGATGCTCTGCTCCGCGCCGCTCGGCCAGTCGTTCAGCATCCTGGCCCGCACCTGCAGGATGAACGCCAGGTCGCTCGGCCCGCCGTACCGCTCGCAGCCGAGCACGGCGTCGTCCAGCAGGTCCTTCATCACCTCCAGGCGGCCGGCCAGGAACGCGCCGAACACCCGCATCAGCGCCGGGAAACGGTAGGACTGCGGCAGGTCCGGGGTGTAGGCGTCCATCAGCCGCTGGGCGACCTCGACCGCCTCCGGGTCGCCGAGGACGTCCAGGTTGCCCTCGAACAGCCCGATCAGCCGGAACATCGCGAGCAGCCGGCGGGCCTCCTCGACCACCGGCGCGGACAGCGGCAGCTCGTACGCGAACACGCTGTGCTCCAGCGGCACCGCCCGCGGGGCGTCCGGGCCGAACGGGTCCGGGCCGAGCGCGCCGACCGCGGTGTACCAGGTGCGCGCCTCCATGCTGTAGCCGCGCAGCGACCAGTACCAGCTCATGCCGAGGGCGAGCAGCAGCGCCTGGTCCTCGTCCCGCAGGTCGATCGCCCGGCGCAGCGCCGCGCGGATGTTGTCCTGCTCGCGCTCCAGCACCGCCAGCCAGTGCAGCTGCCGGGGGCCGTGGATCTGCGCTTCCGCGACCGCGATCATGGTGCGGAAGTGCGCCAGGTGACGGGCCTCGGTGGCGGCGCGCTCGGCGGCGGACGCGGCCAGGCGCTCGGTCGCGTACTCGTGGATGGTCTCCAGCATCCGGTAGCGCGGCAGGCTGGCCCCGTCCAGGTCGGCCACCAGCAGGGACTTGTCGACCAGCGACAGCAGCAGGTCCGCGACGTCGCCGGTGGCCACCTCGACGCCGTCGGCGCAGACCGCCTCGGCGTCCTCCAGCTGCCAGCCGCCCGCGAACACCGCGAGCCGGCGCAGCACCGCCCGCTCCCGCTTGCCCAGCAGGTCCCAGCTCCAGTCCACCACCGCGCGCAGCGTCTGCTGGCGCGGCAGCAGGGTGCGGCTGCCCGCGGTGAGCAGCGCGAACCGGCCGTCCAGCCGGTCGGCTATCTGGCGCGCCGTCATCACCCGCAGCCGGGCGGCGGCCAGTTCGATGGCCAGCGGCAGTCCGTCCAGCCGGCGGCAGATCTCGGCGCAGGCCTCCGGGTCGCCCTGCGGGTCGAAGCCGGGACGGGCGGCGGCCGCGCGCTCGACGAACAGCCGCAGCGCGACCGGGTCGGGCAGCGGCTCCACCGGCAGCACCGTCTCCCCCGGCACTCCCAGCGGCTCGCGGCTGGTGGCGAGCACCGTCAGCCCGGGGCACTCGGCGAGCAGGACGTCGGCGAGGTCGGCGGCCGCCTGGATCAGGTGCTCGCAGTTGTCCAGGACGAGCAGCATCCGGCGGTGGCCGCAGTGCTCGACCAGCCGGCGCACCGGGTCCTCGGCCCGCTTCTCGATCACCTCGGCGACCATGCTGGTGCTGTGCAGCACGATCTCGCGCAGGCCGAGCGCCGAGACCACGGCGGCGGGCACCGCGTCCGGGCTCTCCAGCGGGGCGAGTTCGGCCACCCAGACGCCGTCCGGCCAGCCCCCGGCGGACTGCTCGGCGCGGCCGGCCTCGGTCGAGAGGCTGGTCTTGCCGGAGCCGCCGGGGCCGGTCAGGGTCACCAGCCGACGGTCCGTCAGCATCGCGCGCAGCGCGGCGAGATCGTCCTCGCGGCCGACGAAGCTGGTCAGCCGGCCGCGCAGGTTGCCGCCGGGGCGCGGGAGTTGGGGCGCCGCGGGGGCGGAGGCGGTGACGGGGGCGGGATCCGGGTTCCGCTCCCCCTGGGCCGCCGGGGCCTTCGGGGTCGTCGGGGCCGTCGGGGCCATCGGGGCCACCGGGCCCGTCAGCTCCGTCGGGTCCGTCGGAGCGAGCAACTCGGCGTACAGGGAACGGAGTCCGCGCCCCGGGTCGACGCCGAGCTCGTCGGCCAGGGCGCGCCTGGTCCGCTCGTAGTGGCGCAGCGCCTCGGCCGTCCGCCCGCTCTCGTGCAGCGCCCGGATCATCAGCAGCTGCAACGGCTCGTCCAGCGGCTGCCGTTCGCACAGCTCGGCCAGCTCGGCGATCAGCTCGGCGGCCCGGCCGAGGCCGAGGTCCGCGGTGATCCGGTGGCGCCGGGCCTCCTCGTGCTGGGCCTCCAGCCGGACGGCCGGGCCGGTGCGGTCCGGCAGGTCGGCGAGCGCGGGGCCGCGCCACAGGGCCAGGGCGGCGCACAGCCGCTCGGCCGCGAGCGCGTGGTCCCCGGCGTCCAGGGCGCGGCGGCCCTCACCGGTCAGCCGCTGGAAGTCGGCGAGGTCGGTGGCCGGGCCGGTCAGCCAGTACCCGGCCGGGCCGGAGCCGACCTCGTCCCGGCCGATGGTGCGGCGCAGCCGGCCAACCAGGGTCTGGAGCGCGGCGGAGGAGTCCTGCGGCGGCTCGGCCTCCCACACCTCGTCCACCAGCAGGTCGGCCGGCACCGGCCGGCCCTGCCGCAGGGCCAGGGCGGTGAGCAGGGCCCGCAGCCGGGCGCCGCCGATCGCTACCGGCGTGCCGTCGTCGTGGTGGGCCGTCGTCGTCCCGAGGATGCCGTAGTGCACCGCACCATTCTGGTCGATGCCCGGGGGAAGGGCCGCACAATTGTGCTGGGCCCCTCCCGGCCCCGGCACGTAGGGTGGAACGCCACCGCGCGCCCGGACGTTCACCCGGGACGGCTTGTCCGGTCACCGGCCCGCCCGGCATGATCGACCCGCCCGCGCCCGCCCGCCTTCCCCTCCCCACGGAGCACCCAGACCATGACCTTCGCCGCCACGCCGCGCTCCCGCAGCGAGGACCGCCGGATCAGCCCGGTGTTCTGGGCGCTCCTCGCCGTCCTCGGCACCTCCGGCTGGGCGGTGTACCAGGGTTACGGCAACGCCTCGTTCGGGGTGTTCCTGTTCGTGGTCGCGGGCTGGATGGTCTCCCTCTGCCTGCACGAGTACGCCCACGCGCGCACCGCGCTGCACGGCGGCGACATCACCGTCGGGGCCAAGGGCTACCTCACGCTCAACCCGCTGAAGTACGCCAATGTGCTGCTCAGCTTCGTGCTGCCGATCGTCTTCGTGATCCTCGGCGGCATCGGCCTGCCCGGCGGCTCGGTCTGGATCGAGCGGCACCGCGTCCAGGGCCGGCTCAAGCACAGCCTGATCTCGGCGGCCGGCCCCCTGGTCAACCTGCTCATCGCGGCGGCGCTGCTGATCCCGATCGGCGCGGGCTGGCTGGACGACCCGACCGTGCACGCGTTCTGGAACGGCTACGAGCTGACCATCTCGCCGTTCTCCGGCGCGCTGGGCTTCCTCGGCTTCCTCCAGCTGAGCGCCGCCGTGCTGAACCTGCTGCCGGTGCCCGGACTGGACGGCTACGGGATCGTCGAACCCTGGCTGTCCTACAAGACCCGGCGCGCGGTCGAGCCGTTCGCGCCGTACGGGATGCTCGCGGTGTTCGCGCTGCTGTGGCAGCCCCAGGTGAACCAGTTCTTCTTCGGGATCGTCCACGGCCTGATGAACCTGTTCGGCGTGGACCAGGACTACGCCACGCTCGGCCGGTACCTGTTCAGCTTCTGGAAGAACTAGCTCCTCCGGCGGACCGCGGGCGGGGCAGGGCCTCAGCCCTGCTCGGCGGCCGCCGCGGCGATCCGGGCCCGGCGGCGGTCCATCCACAGCACGTTGCTGGCCACGCCGGCCAGCGGCAGCCAGATCAGGCCCAGCCAGAAGCCCTGGACCAGCGAGACCACCAGGGCCACGAGCGCGAGGACGACGGCGGCCAGGGCGAAGAGGGACGTGCGAGGCATGGCGGGAGGCTCCTAGAACGGGTGCGGGCGGCCGGGTCACGGCCGCCACCCATTGTCGCCGACCTCACCTCCGGAGCCGGTCCAGGGGTGAGGTCGACACGGCCCGTGCCGGTCAGACGTCGGTGATCCGCAGGCCCGCGTGGGCCTTGTAGCGGCGGTTGACCGAGATCAGATTGGCGACCAGCGACTCCACCTGGTGGGCGTTGCGCAGCCGGCCCGCGTAGATGCCGCGCATCCCGGGGATGCGGCCGGCCAGGCCCCGCACGACGTCGGTGGCGTCCCGGTCGTCGCCGAGCACCATGACGTCGGTGTCGATGCTCTCCACCGACTCGTCCTGGAGCAGCACCGCCGAGAGGTGGTGGAACGCGGCGGTGACCCGGGAGTCCGGCAGCAGGGCGGCGGCCTGCTCGGCGGCGCTGCCCTCCTCCGGCTTCAGCGCGTACGCGCCCTGCTTGTCGAAGCCCAGCGGGTTGACGCAGTCGACGACGATCTTGCCCGTGAGCTCCTCGCGCAACGCGGTCAGGGTGGCGGCGTGGCCGTCCCACGGGACCGCGATGATCACCACGTCGCTCTCCCGGGCGACGGCGGCGTTGTCGGCGCCGCGCACGCCGAGGCCCAGCTCGGCCGCCGAGGCCTCCGCGCGGGCGGCGTCACGGGAGCCGATGAGCACCTGCTGGCCGGCCTTGGCCAGCCGCAGGGCCAGTCCCCGCCCCTGGTCGCCGGTGCCGCCGAGGACACCGACCACCAGCTGCGAGACGTCCGGCACCTCGTGGGCCGGGTTTGTCGCTGAATCGAGGGAAGTCATGGGCCGATCCTGCCAAATCCCCGGCCCGGCGGGACATCCTGGCCCGCATGGACGCGGTGAGAGTTTCGGCACTCCGGGAACGGCTGACGGGAACGGGCTGGCTGGAGGCGGTCGGCGGCTTCGCCGGGGCGCTGCGCCGCTCGGTGGAACGGCGCGGGGCGAGCGGGCTGCTGCTGGTCGGCACCGAGGCGTACGAGCCCTGGCACCTGGCCGCCCACCTGGACGACGAGGCCGCGTGGTCGGACGTCCCCCGGCTGGCGCCCACCCTGCTGCGGCACAGCCCGCCGGCCGGCGCCCCCGCCCACCTGCTGCACGACCTGCGACGGCTCACCGGGGCCGGGCGCGGCGACACCGTGCTGGTGGTGGTCCCGGAGGCGGCCGGCGCCCCGCTGCTGGAGCGGGTGCAGGACGCCCGGCGGCGCGGCGCGACCGTGCTCGCGCTGGACGGCGGCGCCCCGGCCGGGCCCGGGACGGCCGGCGGCCCCGGTGGCCTCGGCGAGCTCGCGCACGAGCGGCTGGCCGTCGGCACCGCCGCCGAGGGGCCCTTCGACCTCGCCCAGCACCTGGTCAGCGTCGCCGCCGGGCAGCGGACCCACCGCCGCTCCGTCCGGGACCGGCTCGCCCGACTCGCCGAACGGCTGACCTCGACGCCCGCGATCAGCCGCTGGTGAACCGGGCGCCCGAGCCGCCGGTGCGCGTGCTCCGACCGCCGACGGGCCGAAAACCCTTTGCGGAAGCGGTGACCGCCGTCCGAGGATGACGGTTCGTGAACGTCGACGAACCCCCGCATCCCGCCGTGCCCGGGCGCGCCCGGAGGCTGCTGCGATCGCTGGCACCCGACCTGGCACCCTGGCGTGCCTCCCGCGACTTCCGCTACCTGTGGACCTCCGGCTGCGTCACCAGCTTCGGCGGCTTCCTGACCCTCGTCGCCGTACCGATGCAGATCAAGGAGCTCACCGGCTCCTCCTTCGCGGTCGGCCTGATCGGCGCCGTCGAACTCGTCCCGCTGATCGTCTTCGGTCTCTGGGGCGGCGCCCTCGCCGACGCCCTGGACCGCCGGAAGCTGGTGCTGCGGGCGGAGGTCGCGCTCGGCCTGCTGGCCGGGCTGCTGCTGGTCAACGCCCTGCTGCCGCACCCGCTGCTCTGGCCGATCTACCTGGTCGCCGCACTGGTCGCGGCCGCCGACGGCATCCAGCGCCCGGCGCTGGACTCGCTCCTGCCCCGGCTCGTCCCGCACCAGCACCTGACCGCCGCGTTCGCCCTCAGGTCGCTGTACCACAACGCCGCTTCGGTGGCCGGTCCGGCGCTGGCCGGGGTCGTGGTGGCCTTCGCCGGGGTGCAGACCGCGTACGCGCTGGACGTCCTCACCTTCGCGGTCTCGCTGCTGCTGCTCGTCCGGATCAAGGCGGTGCCGCCGCCCACCGGCGCCGAACGGCCGTCCGTCCGGGCGGTGCTGACCGGCGTCCGCTACGCGTGGAGCCGCAAGGACCTGCTCGGCACCTACGCGATCGACCTCTGCGCCATGCTGTTCGCCTACCCGGTGGCCGTCTTCCCGTTCCTGGCCTCGGAGTTGGGGGCGGACTGGGCGCTCGGCCCGATGTACGCCGCCTCCGCCCTGGGCGCCCTGCTGGTCGGCGCCACCAGCGGCTGGACCTCCCGCGTCCACCGGCACGGGCGGCTGCTGGTGGCCGCCGCCGTCGGCTGGGGCGCGGCGATGGCGCTCGCCGGACTGACCGAGCACATCGGGCTGGTGCTGCTCGGCCTGGCGCTGGCCGGCGGCGCCGACGAGATCAGCGGGCTCGCCCGCTCGACCATGTGGAACCAGTCCATCCCCGACGAGTTGCGCGGGCGGATGGCCGGCGTCGAACTGCTCAGCTACTCCGTCGGCCCGCAGCTCGGCCAGGTCCGGGCCGGCACCATGGCCGGGCTGATCGGCGTGCGCGCCGCCGTCTGGGCCGGCGGTGTCGCCTGCGTGGTCGCCGTGCTCGCGGTCGCCGCCGCCCTCCCGAAGCTGCTCGGCTACGACGACCGCACCGACCCCCACGCCGCCGCCGTCCGCGCCGAGCACGAACGCACCGAACGGGAGGCCGCCCCGACGGCGTGACGAGCCACCGGGCGGGCTATTCGGCGTCGTCCTTCGGCTTGTCGCTCCAGCGCGGGTCGTTCTGCCACTCGCGGTTGCGCTCGTCGGCGATGCGCAGTGCCTGGGCGGCCTCCTCCGGGGTGGCGTACGGGCCCAGGCGGTCCTTCGCCGGGCACTCCGGGCCCTCTTCGACCTTGTTGTGCTTGATGCAGTAGAACCACTCGCCGGGTTTGCCGGTCGGCTTGCGGTTGAATCCGAGGGGCATGGCGCTCTCCCGTTCAGAAGGCCAGAAGGATGGGTCGGTACCGATCATTCCCCGCCCCGGCCCGGGCCGCACACCCCCCGGGGCCCCGGGGACCGGCGACTAGACTCGCGGCATGGCTCTCGTACCCGGCATCCAGTCCCCCACCCGCAAGGTCCCGGCGCACATCGCGCGCCCCGAGTACGTCGGCAAGTCCGCGCCGACGCCGTACACCGGGCCCGAGGTGCAGACCGCCGAGACGATCGAGAAGATGCGGATCGCGAGCGGGATCGCCGCCCGGGCGATGGAGGAGGCGGCCAAGCTGATCGCCCCCGGCGTCACCACCGACGCGCTGGACGCCGTCGCCCACGCCTACATGTGCGACCACGGCGCCTACCCGTCCGACCTCGGCTACCGGGGCTTCCCCAAGTCCGTCTGCACCTCGATCAACGAGGTGATCTGCCACGGCATCCCGGACTCGACGGTGCTCCAGGACGGCGACATCGTCAACATCGACGCCACCGCGTACATCCACGGGGTGCACGGCGACCTCAACGCCACCTACCTGGTCGGCGACGTGGACGAGGAGTCCCGGCTGCTGGTCGAGCGCACCCGGGAATCCCTCGCCCGGGCGATCAAGGCGGTCAAGCCGGGTCGTCAGATCAACGTCATCGGGCGGGTCATCGAGTCCTACGCCAAGCGCTTCGGGTACGGCGTGGTGCGGGACTTCACCGGACACGGCATCAACACGTCGTTCCACTCCGGCCTGATCATCCCGCACTACGACAGCGAGCGGGCCACCGAGGTGATCAAGCCGGGCATGACCTTCACCATCGAGCCGATGCTGACCCTGGGCACCTACGACTACGAGATCTGGGAGGACGGCTGGACGGTCGTCACCAAGGACCGCAAGCGCACCGCCCAGTTCGAGCACACCCTGGTGGTCACGGCGGACGGCGCGGAGATCCTCACCCTGCCGTGACCGGCGTCGCCGGCGTGACCCGCGCCGCCCGGTGGGCGCCCTAGCCGATCAGCCACTGCTCCTCGGCGACGGCGCCCACCTCGGTGCAGGCGTCGGTGAGCACGTCCAGCACCCGCAGCGGGTCCGGCAGCGGCTGCTCGGGCCCGCGCAGCCACCTCACGTGGGAGCCGTCCGGCAGCGCGGCCGGCGGCAGCAGGGTGTACGAGCCGCGGCAGTGCCAGCGCAGGCCGGGGTGCTCGGACATGGTGTCCGGGGTGGAGTCGAGCGCGCTCGGCCACCACTCGTCCTCGTCCTGGGGGGTGCCGCGGGTGGCGGTGAAGAACAGGTAGCGGTCCTCGCCGACGGCGGCGACCGGGCCCTCGACACCCAGAGCGGTCAGCCGCTCCAGCGCCAGCCGTCCGGCCTCCGCCGGGACGTCCAGCACGTCGTGCACCCGGCCGGTGGCGGTGATGAAGTTGGCCTGCGGGTCGCGGGCGAGCCAGCGGGAGAGCTGCTCGGGGTCGGTGGTGGCCTGGGTCTGCCAGGCGAAGGAGACCGGGTGCTGGGCGGGGGCCGGGCAGGCCACCCGGTCGCAGGAGCACCGGTAGCCGGCCGGGTGGGCGGCGGGCGCGAGCGGGAATCCGGCGCGCGCGGCGCCGAGCAGCTGATCGAGTCCGGCGGCCGGGTCGTCGGCGCCCCCCGCCCGCTGACGTTCACGCTTCTGCCACCAGGTCGTCCACCTGCTGCCGGCTTCCATCGGGCCCCTTCCGCGCAACTGCCGTGCCTGGTGCGACACAGCGTTCGACGTACCACTCGACGCAACGCACGGAGCCCCCGACTGCTTCCCGGGGTGCTCGGCCCTGACGTCCGCGCCCTGCCGGCCGTGGACCGGGGTCACCGGGCGGCCGACGCCCGGGTCACGGTACGCAGTCGCGGCAGCACGCTGTCCGCGCCAAATCGGCCGGATGGCGCGCGGATTCGCGCCTCGCCCGGCCCGTACGGGCCCGCTGACCCGGGTGGACCCCGAGGGCGTAACAGGAAGGATAAGGGTGCGGAGGGCCTCCGGATGACCGGGGGCGGTGCCTCTCCGGTCACACTCGCGGTGACGCCCACGGGCGCACCCCGGGCACACTCCCGGCACGCCGCCCGCACGCGACGTCCCGCCCGCCCTCCCGTCCGGGAGCCCCCGGTCGTCCCGGCGCTCCCCCGCCGGCACCCCGTCCGGCGCCCCGGGCGCGGCCCCGGCCCTGGTCCCGGTCCCGGTCCGGCGCGGAGGTGAGACCCTGGGGGGATGAAGAGCGCGGACACCGAATTCGTCGGCGGCCCCCTGGACGGGACGATCCTGCCCATCCCCCTGGGGCCGATGCTCGGCGTGCCCAAGAAGTACAAGGTTCCGGTCCCCGCGCACGGCGAGGCCGCCGCGCGCACACTGGTGTACGTCCGGAGCAAGCAGGTTCGGGGCCTGAGCTGGTTCTGGCGCTACGAGTACGACGAGGCGGCCACCGTCCGCGCCTCCGGCTGACGGGCCGCGCGCCTCGCCGTCGCCCTGCGTCGCCCTGCATTGCCCTTTTCGTTCGCCTCCCGGGGAGGTCGGCATGGCGAGGACGGTTCGGCACCCGAGGAGCCGCTCCCGGGCGGTGGAGCACCACAACCGGCAGGTCGCGGGCGTCACCGGGGTGCTGCTCCTGGTGGTGTGCCTCTACAGCGTGGTCATCGGGCCGAACGCCTGGCTCTGGTTCGGCTGGGCGGTGCTGCTGCTGGTGTCCGTGGCGCTGTTCACGGTCCGGCCGTGAGGCCCATGAGCGCCTGAGGCCCATGAACCCCGCGAGGCCCGCGAGGCCCGCGAGGCCCTTGCGGCCCTCCCCCGGACCGCCCGGGCAGCGGCACCGCCCGTCCCGTTCCCCGGCGGGCTGCCCGGCGGCGCCCCCCGCGGGTTCTTCCCCGGCTCCCCCCCGGGCCGGTCAGTCGTCCTCGGCGAGGATGAGGTACAGCTTCTTGCGGGCCTCGGTCAGTACGGTCAGGCCCTTGGCGCGCTGCGCCTCGGTGCCGGTGGCCATGACCTGCCGGATCGCCTGGTCGACGGCGGCTAGTGCCTGGCCGACCTCCTGGACGGCCTCCCAGTCGACCTCCCGGCCGGCCTCCGCCCACGGTTCGGCCGGCCCGGCGTCGGCCTCGGCCCGGCCCGCGTCGGTGAGCGAGACCAGCCGCTTGCCGCCGACCTCCTGCGCGGTGATCAGGCCCTCCTCCTCCAGCAGCTGGAGGTTGGGGTAGATCGACCCCGGGCTGGGCCGCCAGGCCCCTCCGGTCCGCTCGGTGATCTCGGCGATCATCTCGTAGCCGTGCATCGGCCGCTCCTTGAGCAGCGCCAGCAGCGAGGCCCGGACGTCACCGCGCCGGGCCCGGCCGCCGCGCCGGCCGTGCGGGCCTCCGCGCCGGCCGCCGTGGCCGCCGAAGCCGTGCCCGAACGGGCCGCCCATCGGCCGGCCGGGGCCGCCGCCGCCGAACGGCGGGCCGAACCCGCCGAACGCCTCCCGGCCCTCGACGCCCTCCCCGGGCATCCCCCGGAACTCGGGGCCCGGGCCGCGGCGCCGGCCGCCGCCCGGGCCGCCTCCGCGCGGGCCTTCCCAGCGGAATCGCATTCCTTGACCTTCCGAGCGCATCGCGCCCACCTCCGTCTCCACGGTTCGACGAGGCAGTCGAGTTACTGTCTCGATAGCTCGACGATATATCGGTGACTGTCGCTCGTCAACGGATTCCGACACGCCCACGGAGCACGACGCATCCCCCGTCCAGCCGCTACGGTGGCGGGCATGGCCGCAGAACGAGACCTCGCGACGCTGCTGCGCGCAATGAGCCCGCAGCTCAACCCGGGGCGGTACGTCTACTGCACGCTCCCCGCCCGGGTGCCCGCCGGCATGCGGCCGGTGGTGACCGTCGCCGAACCCGAGGGGGTGACGATGGTGGTCGCCCAGGAGGAGGCGGACGCGCTCGGGCTGCGCTACGAGTACGTGGCGGCCTGGATCACCCTGCGGATCCACTCGGCGCTGGAGGCCGTCGGGCTGACCGCCGCGGTGTCCGGCCGGCTCGCCGAGGAGGGCATCAGCTGCAACGTGGTGGCCGGTTTCCACCACGACCACCTGTTCGTCGCCGCCGACGACGCCGACCGCGCCGTCCGCGCCCTGGAGGACCTCTCCGCCCGCTCCGCCTGAGCCCCCGCCGCTCGCCCCGGGTGGCCGCCGCCGACCGGGCCTTCGACACTGGGAGTCGAGCCGCCCCGCCGGGACGGCCCCACCGGAAGGAGACGGCCGCCATGGCCATCTGCGTCACCTGCGGCAACGACTACTGGCTGGCCTTCGAGATCAAGACGGTCACCGGCGACACCTACACCTTCGACAGCTTCGAGTGCGCGATGGAGAAGCTCGCCCCGCGCTGCGAACAGTGCGACGTGCGCATCGTCGGCCACGGCGTCGAAGTCGCCGGCATGTTCTTCTGCTGCGCCAACTGCGCCCGCGTCAACGGCGGCCTCGGCGACCAGATCCGCGACGCCGTCGGCGCCCGCCCCGCCTGACCCGGCGGGGCCCCGCCGGACGGCGGGGAGGGAAAGGGGCGGAAGAGTCGGCCTGTACGCCGGGTTCTGTCGCCCGGGTTGCTTGCGCGGCCCGGGGAGGCGGCCATCCATCTAGGGCTGCCGTTGCCGACAGCCTCGTGCGGTCCACCCGCGGACTCGGGCGAGCAGCCTTCAAACGTCCGCGCACGGTGCCCGAGGGCACCGATCTTGACCTTGCTCCAGGTGGGGTTTACCTAGCCGGCCGGGTCACCCCGGTCGCTGGTGGTCTCTTACACCACCGTTTCACCCTTACCCACCACGAAAAGCGGTGGGCGGTCTGTTTTCTGTGGCACTGTCCCGCGGGTCACCCCGGGTGGGCGTTACCCACCACCCTGCTCTGTGGAGCCCGGACGTTCCTCGGCGGGTCTGGGACCCGTCGCGACCGCCCGGCCGGCTCTTCCGCCGTAGTGGTCATGGTAGCCGCTCGGGCGGCGCCTCCCGTACACCGGACCGGACGGCCGGCGGCTCGGCGCCGAGGCGGGCGGCCACCCGGGCGGCCGTCGCGCTCGCCCAGGCCGTGGTGGTGACCAGGCCCAGGACGAGGACGGCGCCGCCGAGGCCGACCAGGATCCACCAGCCGGCGTGGCTGGCCCGGGCGAAGCCGGTCGCGACCGGACCGACCACGGCCGAGGCGACGACCGTGCCGATCACCGCCACGCCCAGCGACTGGCCGATCTGACGGCTGGTCGAGGCGACCGCGGCCGCCACGCCCGCCTGGGCGCGCGGCATGCCGGACACCGCGGCGTTGGTGATCGGCGCGTTCACCATGCCGAAGCCGAAGCCGAACAGCCCGTACGCGGCCAGCAGCAGGGCGGGCGGGGAGTCGGCGGCGAGCCGGGTCAGCAGCAGCCCGCTCGCGGCGAGGCCGAGACCGGCCGCGACCAGCGGCAGGCGCGGGCCCCGGCTCGCGACGATCCGCCCGGACAGCGGCGCGCAGACCAGCATCATCCCGGCCATCGGCAGCGTCCACAGGCCGGCCTCGACCGGGCCGTAGTGGCGGACGTCCTGGAGGTAGAGGGTGTTGAGGAAGAGGAAGCCGCCGAGCGCGGCGAAGGCGCAGACCGCGGTGACGGTGGCGCCGGTGAACGGCGCGCTGGCGAAGAACCGGGGGTCCACCAGCGGCTCGGCCACCCGGCGCTCCCAGAGCGGGAAGGCGATCAGCGCGGCCCCGGCGGTGGAGGCCAGCGCGAGGATCAGCGGGGACGTCCAGCCGTTGGCCGGCCCCTCGATGATCGCGGCGGTGCCGCAGCCGAGCAGCACGATCATCAGCAGCTGCCCGACCGGGTCCAGCCGGCGCGGCCGGGGCGCCCGGGACTCGGGCACGAAGCGGGCGGTCAGCGCGATGGCGGCGAGCGCCACCGGGACGTTGATCAGGAAGATCGACGGCCAGCCCGCACCGTCCACCAGGAAGCCGCCGAGCAGCGGGCCGAGCGCCATCGAGATGCCGACCACGCCGCCCCAGACACCGATCGCCCGGGCCCGCTCCTTCGGGTCGGTGAAGGTGTTGGTGATGATCGACATCGCCACCGGGTTGAGCATCGAACCGCCCACCGCCTGGAGCGCCCGGAACGCCACCAGCCAGCCCAGGCTCGTCGCCTGGCTGCACAGCAGCGAGCCGAGCGCGAAGCAGACCAGCCCGGTCTGGAACACCCGGCGGCGACCGAAGCGGTCGGCCACCGAGCCGAACAGCATCAGCAGCGAGGCCAGCACCAGGGTGTAGGCGTCGATGATCCACTGCAGCCCGGACGCCGGGGCGCCCAGGTCCCGCTGGATCACCGGCAGGGCGATGTTCACCACGGTGTTGTCGAGGCCGACGATGAACAGGCTCAGGCAGCAGATCGCCAGGACGAGCAGACGGCGGCGGGGGCCGGGCGCGGGCCCGGGGGCAGGCACGGGCGCGGCGGCGGCGCGGGGCTGGGGGGCGGGCACGGACCGATCCTCCCACCGCGGGGCGGCCCGGGGCGGGTTGGCGGCGCGTCCGGGTGGCGCGTCCGGGTGGCGACGCCCGGGCCTCGCCGCCCCCGGCCGGAGGGGGTGGCACGGCCCGGCGGCCCCGGCGGGGCTCAGCGCCCCAGCAGGGACTTCAGGTCCTTGGCGGCGAGCGCGACCGCGTCGTCGTAGCCCCCGGTGGCGAGCCGGAGCATGAAGGCCACGGCGTCGTCCGGGTGCGGGTCGGTGTACGGCTCGCCGTTGTAGTCCAGGAACAGCAGCATCGCCTCGAAGGCGGTGCGCTTGTTGCGGTCGATCAGGGGGTGGTTGCGGGCCAGGCTCTGGCCGAGGGCCGCCGCCTTGGACCAGAGGTCCGGGTAGGCGTCCTCGCCGAACAGGCTCGCCTGCGGGCGGGCGATCGCCGAGAGCAGGCCGCCGAGGTCGCGGACGGTCTCCGGACCGCCGGCGAGGTAGGTGACGTCGTCGAGGTCCAGGTACTCGGTCACAGGTCCTTGAGCCTCTCCAGCGTCTCCGCGTTGGCGGTGCGGATCCGGGCCACCATGGCCGCCCGGCGCTCGGCCCTGCTCTCCCGACCGGCCTCCCGACCGGCCTCCGGAGCGGTCGGCCCGGTGAGCGCCCTGGGGACGTCGGACTGGCGGACCTCGAAGGCGAGTTCGGCGGTGTCCGCGCCGTCCGGCGCCCCGGTCACCCGTACTCGCCCGGCCATCACCGCCTGCGCGGCCGCCCGCAGCGCGAACTCCAGCGCGGTCCGGGTCTCGGCCGGCAGGCCGGCGGGCAGGCGCACGGACAGGGACTCCTCCACGGCGTCGTCGTCGCCGGGCACCAGGTCCAGGGGTCGCAGGGTCATCGCACTCACTCTCCTCGCCGCTCACCGTACTGGTGAACGCCCGGGTGCCCCACCGAATTGCCGGCCGCGCCCGCCCGCCCGCTGCGGGGCCGGGGCAAGGGGGCGGTCGCGAGGGCGGGGTCCGTACGGCGGGCGCAGTAGGGTTGCGGGGTTCGTGTGCCACAGATCGTCGAGGAGTCCGCTGTGCTGGTGCTGTTGCCGCCCTCGGAGGGCAAGGCCGGATCCGGGGACGGCGGGCCGGTGGCGCTGGAGCGGCTGTCGCTGCCCGGGCTGACGGCGGCGCGCGGCGCGGTACTGGACGCGCTGGTGCGCCTGTGCCGGGGCGACGAGGACACCGCCGCCGAGGTGCTCGGTCTCTCCCCCGGCCTGCGCGGCGAGATCGCCAAGAACGCCGGACTGCCGACGGCCGGGGCCCGCCCGGCGGGCGAGGTGTACACCGGGGTGCTGTTCGACAACCTCGGCCTGGCCACCCTGGGCGCCGCCGCGTACGACCGGGCCGAGCGCTCGCTGCTGGTCTTCTCCGGCCTCTGGGGCGCCGTGCGGATCTCCGACCGGATCCCGTCCTACCGCTGCTCGATGGGCGTGAAGCTCCCGGAGCTGGGGGCGCTCGGCACGTACTGGCGGAGCGTGACGGCCCCCGTGCTCCCGGAGGTCGCGGACGGGCTGGTGCTGGACCTGCGCAGCTCCGCGTACGCGGCGGCGTGGAAGCCGGCCGGCGAGGTGGCCTCCCGGACCGCGACCGTCCGGGTGCTCCAGGAGCGCGACGGCAAGCGCACCGTGGTCAGCCACTTCAACAAGGCGACCAAGGGCCGGATCGTCCGGGACCTGCTGCTCGCCGGGGCCGAGCCGAAGACCCCCGGCGAGCTGATGGACGCGCTGCTGGAGCTGGGCCACCAGGTCGAGCTCGCGGCGGAGGGCACGGCGCGCAAGCCGTGGCAGCTGGACGTGGTGGTCACGGACGTGCACTGAGCACGTCCGTGACCGGCCGGTCAGCGCAGGTGCGAGGTGTCGTTGAGCAGCCGCAGCGAGGCGTTGCCGTCCGCGTAGTACTGGACGGCGCAGATCGAGGCGGCGGACAGCTCCATCCGGTACATGGAGTCCGGCGGGGCGCCGAGCGCCAGCCGGACCAGGGTCTTGATCGGGCTGACGTGCGAGACCACCAGGACCGTCTTCCCCGCGTACCGGGCGAGGATCTTGTCCCGGGCGACGCCGGCCCGGTGGGTGAGCGTGGTGAAGCTCTCGCCGCTGCCGGTCGGCCTGGCCTTGGCGGAGCCGAGCCAGGCGGTCAGGTCGTCCGGGTACCGCTCCCGCACCTCGGCGAAGGTCAGGCCCTCCCAGTCGCCGAAGTCGACCTCGCGCAGCCCGTCCTCGTACCGGACCTCCAGGCCGAGCCGGGCGGCGACGGTCTCGGCGGTCTGCCGGGTGCGGCGCATCGGGGAGGCGACGACCGCCTGGACGCTGCCGCGCGCGGCCAGCGCCTCGGCGGCCCGCTCGGCCTGCCAGCGGCCCTTGTCGGAGAGCTCCGGGTCGCTGCCGCCGCTGCCGGAGAAGCGCTTCTCCGGGGTGAGCGGGGTCTCGCCGTGGCGCAGCAGGACGAAGGTGGTGGGGGTGCCGAGGTCGGCCGGGGCCGCCCAGCCGGCCTTGGGCGCGGCGGTCTCCAGCGGGGGTTCCTCGACGGCGGCCGCCGGCTTGCGGGGCTCCCACTGGCGCCCGGCCTTGCCCGCGTCCATCGCCTCGTTGGCCAGCCGGTCGGCGTCCTTGTTCCGCTCGCGCGGGATCCAGGTGTACGTGACCCGGGCGCGCGGGAAGACGGTGCGCGCCTCGGCGGCGAGCGGCTGCATGTCGGGGTGCTTGATCTTCCAGCGCCCGGACATCTGCTCGACGACCAGCTTGGAGTCCATCCGGACGTCCACCGAGGCGTCCGGGTCCAGCTCGCGGGCCGCCTTGAGCCCGGCGATCAGGCCCTTGTACTCGGCCACGTTGTTGGTGGCGTGGCCGATGAACTCGGCGGCCTCGGCGACGATCTGCCCGGTGTCCCCGTCACGGACCACCGCGCCGTAGCCGGCCGGCCCCGGGTTGCCCCGGGACCCGCCGTCAGCCTCGACGACGAAACGCGCCGCCACCGGCTCAGACGCCCGAGTCGGAGGTGCGGACCAGGATCCGCGAGCAGTTCTCGCAACGGACCACCTTGTCGGCCGGCTCGGCCTTGATGGCGTTCAGCTCGGTGATGGAGAACTCGGTGCGGCAGCCCTCGCAGCGGCGCTGGTAGAGGCGGGCCGCGCCGACGCCGCCCTGGGTCTCGCGCAGCTTGGCGTACACCTTCAGCAGGTCGGCGGGGATGACGGTGGCGACGGTCTCGCGGTCGCGCTTGACCTTGTCGGCCTCGCCGTCGATCTCGGCGAAGGAGGCGTCGCGGCGGCCCTCGGCCTCCTTGAGCACGATGGTGGAGTGCTCCAGGCGGGCGGACAGCTCCTCGACCCGGGTGTTGGCGCTCTCCTGGCGCTCCATGATCTCCAGCACGACCTCCTCCAGGTCGCCCTGGCGCTTGGCGAGCGAGCCGATCTCGTGCTGGAGGTTCTCCAGGTCCTTCGGCGAGGTGATCGCGCCGGAGTCCAGGCGCTGCTGGTTGCGGGCGGCACGGGAGCGGACCTGCTCGACGTCCTGCTCGGCCTTGGTCAGCTCGCGGGCGGTGTCGCCCCTCTGGGCCTCGGCGGCGACGACGAGGTCCTTGAGCGCGGTGTGGTCGGCGGTGGCCTTGTCGATCTCGGCGTGCTCGGGCAGGCTCCGGCGCCGGTGGGCCAGCTGGTCGAGCTTCGAGTCGATGGCCTGGAGGTCGAGCAGGCGGATCTGGTCGGCGGGCGCGGCGTTCAAGCGGAGAGCTCCTGTGAATCGGGTCAGGCGGTGAAGGACATGGGGGCGTGCGCGGTCCACGGGTCGGTGACCCGGTGGGAGACCTTGGTCTCCACGGCCCAGCCGCGCTTGTCGGCGACGGCCAGCAGGGCCCGCTCGGCCAGGGTGAGCCAGGGCCACTCGGTGGCCCAGTGGGCGGCGTCGAGCAGCGCGACGGGCGCCGCCTCGGCGGCCTCGGAGGCCGGGTGGTGACGCAGGTCGGCGGTCAGGTAGGCGTCCACGCCGGCCGCCCGGACGTCGGCGAAGAGGCTGTCGCCCGAGCCGCCGCACACCGCGACCCGGCTGACCAGCCGGTTCGGGTCGCCGGAGACGCGGACGCCGGCGGCGGTGGCGGGCAGGCCCTTCGCCACCTGCGCGGCGAAGGCGGAGAGGGGCAGCGGGGGCTCCAGCAGGCCGATCCGGCCGGTGCCGCGGCGGCCCAGCGGGTCGGTCGGGTCCGGTACCAGCGGGCCGGTGACCCGCAGGCCCACCGCCTCGGCGAGCGCGTCCGAGACGCCGGGGTCGGCGTGGTCGGCGTTGGTGTGGGCGACGTGCAGGGCGATGCCGTTGGTGATCAGCGTGTGCACCACCCGGCCCTTGAAGGTGGTGGCGGCGACGCTGGTGGTGCCGCGCAGGTAGAGGGGGTGGTGGGTGACCACGAGGTCGGCGCCCCACTCCACGGCCTCGTCGACGACCGCCTGGACGGGGTCGACGGCGAAGAGCACGCGGTTGACCTCGGCCTGAGGGTCCCCGCAGACCAGGCCGACGGCGTCCCAGGACTCCGCCCACTGCGGCGGGTAGACCTCTTCGAGCGCGGTGATGACGTCGGACAGTTTCGGCACCTGTCGAGACTACCGTGCGCGCGGGCGCGGTCGGGCCTCGGCCGTTCGGCGGGCTGCCGGGGGAGTCGCGGCGGCTGTTCGGACGCGGGAGCTGTGGGCGTACGGGTGCGCGTCAATCTGTGACGGGAGGCGCCCGGCGGGGCCCGCGCGCTCCGTACGCGGCCGCGCGCCGGGCGCCCGTTACTCACAGCAGGGTTCTCGTACGAATTCGAAACCACGCCTTGATCACCCTTACGAGTGAAGTGACCGGCTCTGCGTTGAGGCTTCGGCCGGCTCGAAAGTAACTTCACTCCTGCGAACGGGAGTTGCACCGGCGGCAGCCACGACCCGGAGTCGGGCGGATGCCGCGCGGGCCGGACGGGATCCGGGTGAGCACTCCCGTGCCGGGGCGGCACCGCCGCCCCCTCCGGGGAAACCGATCGGGCCGGGCCGCCGCCCCGGGTGCCGCGAGCAGTGGGCACCCGGCGCGGCGGCGGAGACGAAGGGATGTGGTGGCGAATGAGGGCGGGCACATCGCTGCGTGCGGCCGGGGACAGGGGATCGGTGGAGCGCGGACCGGATGCGGCGGGTTCGTGGCCGGAGACGACACGGGCGGCACTGACCGGTGCCGGAGGCCGGGGAGGCGGCGGTGACCGGGACGTCACCGCCGGCGGCTTCCGGCGCACGGCCAGGCCGCCCGTGTCCTCGCCGCGCGTTCCTTCCCCTTCTTTCGGCGCCGCCCCTTCTTCCGGCAAGGCGCTTCCCTCTTCTTCAGGCAAGGCGCTTCCCTCCGCACCTGCCCCTTCCTCCGCTTCCGCCGCGGCCCCTTCAGCCGGGGCGAAGCGCCGGGGCGGGGTGCTGCTGGCCGGGCGGTACGCGCTGACCGCCGCCGTCCGGCACGACGCGGAGGGCGGGGTGTTCCTCGGCCGGGAGGTGTCGAGCGGTGCCGAGGTCGTGGTCAAGCAGGCCCGGGCGCACACGGGGGTGGACCGGGCCGGCACCGACGCCCGCGACGCGCTGCGGCACGAGGCCGCGCTGCTCGCCCGACTGGCGGGGCAGGGCCTGGCGCCGCTCGCCGTCGAGCTGATCGAGCAGGAGGACTCCGTCTTCCTGGTGCAGGAACGAATCGCCGGGCAGCCCCTGGACGACTGGGTGGCCGCGCGGCTGCGGCGCGACGGCCGCCCCGACGTCGACTGGGCCGAGGCCGGGCCGGTGGCGCACGGACTGCTCGATCTGGTCGAACAGGTGCACGCCCAGGGGCTGGTGCTGCGCGACCTCTCCCCCGGCAACGTCATGGTCCGCCCGGACGGCACGCTGCGGCTGGCCCACCTCGAACTCGCCGCCGAAACCGGACGGCCCGCGGGCTCGGCCGGCGCCCCCGGCTACCGCGCCCCCGAGCACGGGCCCGGCCGGCTCGCCGCCGCCGACCGCGGCCGCGTCGCCCATCCGGCCGTCGACCTGTACGCCCTCGGCGGACTCCTCTTCCTACTGGCCACCGGCCACGACCCGCTGCTGTCCGAGGACCTCCCGCGGGCCCGCCCGGTCGCCGAACGCCTCGGCCGCTGGCTCGCCCTCGCGGCCAGGACCGGCGGGACGGCCCGTCGGCTGGCGCCGGCGATCCTCGGGCTGCGCGCCGAGCATCCGCGGCAGCGGTGGGGAGTGGCCCGGGTGCGGGCGGCGCTGCGCGACGACCTCCTGGTGCCCCCGGACGGGACCGGGGCCCGCCGCGCCCCCGGCTACGGCACCGGCGCGGCAGGCCCGCCGGCCTTCCGGCCGCGGCTGCGCCACGGCGGCCCCCGGCTCCGGCCGGACACGACAGGCCCGTCCGGCGCCGCGCGCCCGGCCGGCACCACCGGGGTGAGCGGAGCATGAACGTGGCCACCCGGACCGTGACCCAGGCCCTGCGCCGGCTGAACTTCGCCTTCGCCGCCGACGGCAGCCACGCCGCCTGCCTCGCCTCCTCCGCCGACAGCGGCTGGTACGTGGAGAGCTGGCGGCTTCCGCAGGACGGCGGGCCGGCCGCGCCGACCGCGCTGACACTGCCCGGCAACCGCTCGGAGAGCCTGCGCTCGCAGCTGGTCGCCCTGGCGGACGGCTCGGTGCTGATCTGTCGGCACGACGGCGACCGGCACGACCTGGCCCGCCTGACGCCGGGCGAAAGCTCCGCCGTGGAACAGCCGTCGGGTGCGCTCAGGATGGCCGGACTGCGGGTGCTGCCGCTCCCGGCGGCGGCCGGGGCCGGGCCGCGGACGCCGGTGGCGGTCGCCCTCGGCAGCGACACCCGCCCGGCGACCACCGCCTGGCTGGTGCGGACGGACGGCAGCGAGCCCGAACAGGTCGCCGAGATCCCCGGGTTGCACGGCGGCGGCACCTGGCTCGACCGTACGGGCACACTGCTCGCGCTGGACCGGGTGAACGACGGCCTGGTCCGCAGCGTGGTGCTCGACCTGCGCACCGGCCGCACCACCCCGCTGCTGGAGATCGGCCCGCACAGCAACGACCGCCTCGTCCTGTTCGACCCGGAAAGCCGGTTCGCGATGGTGCGCAGCGACGCGCCCGGCACCGACCGGCTCGGCTGGGGCCTCCTCGGCACCGGGGAGCCGCTGCGGTTCCCGGAGTGCCTGCACGTCGCGGGCATGCTCCTGCGGCCGGTGGCCCTGCGGGTGGCGGCGGACGGCCCCCGGGTCGCGGTGCAGATCGACCACGGCGCGGGCTCGACACTCGCGCTGTGGCGGCCCGCCACCGGACGGCTGGACCCGCTGCCGGCGCCGCCCGGGCGACTCGGCGCGGTCGGCCACTGGGGCGAGGCCGGGCTTCGGCTGCCGTACTCCTCGCCCGACCGTCCGACGGCGCTGGCCACCCTGGACGTCGACGCGCTGCTGGCGCACGGCCCGCTCCCGGCCGCCTCCGCCCCGGTACCGCTGCCGCTTCAACTCGCGCCGCTGGCCTCGGGGTTGCCCGGCCCGTGGCGGGACACCGTCCTGCCCTGGCAGCCCGGCGGGATGCGCCCGGTACGGACCACACCGCCCGGCTGGCGGCTGGACGGCAGCACCCCGCCCGGCGACGGCGGCCGCTGGCAGCCCGCGCAGAGCCTCGAACTGGCGGGCCCGGCAGGCCCGTTGGAGGCCGTGGTGTACGGCGGGGACAGCTGGCTGAGCAGCCCGCACCTGGTGCTGGCGCTGCACGGCGGCCCGGCGGACGCCTGGCGGCTGGAGTTCGACCCGGCGCTGCAGCGGATGGCCGCCGAGGGCCTGGCGGTGGTCGCGCCCAACCAGCGCGGCTCCACCGGCTACGGCGTGGCGCACGCGCTGGCCATCCGGGGCGCCTGGGGCGGCCCCGACCTGGACGACGTCCTGTACCTGCTGGACGGCATCGCCGGCCAGCGCGCCGCCCTGGGCCTGGAGCCGCCCGCCCTCTTCGGGGTCAGCTACGGCGCCTTCCTCGCGCTGCTGGCGGCCGCGCACGCGCCGGCCGGGCAGGTCGCCCGCTGCGCGGTGGTCGCACCGTTCCTGTCCGGCGCCCGGCTGCTGGCCGAAGCGGCGCCCCCCGTGGGGGCGTTGGCCACCCGCCTGGGCGGTGGCGAGCCGATCTCCGACGCCCGCGGACCGCGCGACGTCCTGCAACTCGCACACCGGCTGAGCGCGCCGCTGCTGATGGTGCACGGCAACCGGGACGAGGTCGTGCCGGTGAGCCAGTCCCGGTCGCTGCGGCACGAACTGCTGCGGATCGGCCGGGTCGAGGGCGAGGACTTCCGGTACGTCGAGGCGGCGGGCTCCGGGCACGAGGTGCTCGCCGACGAGGGCGCCGCCGTCCTGCACGAGCTGCTGGCCACGTTCCTGCGGACCGGCCGTCCGGGCTGATCCGCCCTCCGCCCGCCGAAGATCACGAACTCCCGGACCTTCCCGGACCTTCCCGCACGGCCGGGCGGCCCCGACGCCGCGCTGGGCGATCCGAGTGAACTGCGCAGGTGAGCGCGGGCCGTCGGCCCGGCCCCGGGCCCCGGACCAGCACGGGACTCGCGTCAGGATCTCGATAGGATCTCGCCCGTCCCGGCCGTTATGGTGGCCGGGGCACGGGCCGTGATCACCGGCTACGGGCGCGTACCGAGCACCCGATCGGGGACCCGACCGTGCGCCACCGGCGCCGGCCGGGCGCCGATGACCCGCACCCTCCGCACGGAAAAGACGAATCTCATGTCCGACACCCTCACCGACACCACCGGACCCGCGGTTACCGGGACCGACGCCGACGAGAAGACGGCCAAGGACGCCGGGTCGCACGGCCGCCACCGCGGTGGCTCCGCCGACGACGACAGCCCGGAGACCGACCCGCACGGCCGCCACCGCGCGGCCGGCGCGCGGGGCTGACCGCACCACCACCGGGGCGTCGGCACCAAGGGCACCGCGCGGCAGCACCGCACGGCGGTGCCGCGCCCGAGGGCCCGCCGGGAGAGCACGGACTCCCCCGGCGGGCCCTCGCTCTTCCCCGGGCCCCGCCCGGCCGTCCCCGCGTCCCGCCCCCGGCCCGGCCCGGCCCTCAGTCCATCGTGACGACCGTCCGCAGCGCCTCGCCGCTGCGCATCTGCGCGATCGCCTCGTTGACGTCCGCGAGCCCCACCCGGTGGGTGACCATCCCGTCGAGGTCGATCCGCCCGGCCCGCCAGAGGTCCACGACCAGCCCGATGGTGCGCGTCACCGTCGCCCCGCCGTACAGCGAGGGCAGCAGGCGCTTCTCGTTGAAGAACAGCTCGCCCATGGTGAACTGCGCGAGGTCGTCCTGCGCGCCCGCGCCGATGACCACCACCGCGCCGCCGCGCCGGGCGGCCTCGTAGCCGGCCCGGACGGTGGCCGCGCGGCCGACCGCCTCGAAGACGTAGTCGAAGCCGCCGCCGGGCAGCTTCTTGGCCGCCGCCTTCAGTTCCTCGGGCGCGATCGCCTCGGTGGCGCCGAAGGCCAGGGCGCGCTCGCGGCGCGAGGCCACCGGGTCGACGACGGTGATCCGGCCGGCGCCGCAGACCCGGGCGCCCTGCACGGTGGCCACGCCGACCCCGCCCGCCCCGATCACCGCGACGGAGGCGCCGGGCTCGACCCGGGCGGTGTTCACGGCGGCGCCGATGCCCGTGGTCACTCCGCAGCCGATCAGCGCGGCGGCCTCGTAGGGGAGGTCGGTGGGCACCTTGATGACGGCGTTCGCCGCGACCACGACCTCCTCGGCGAAGGCCCCGGTGCCGTAGAAGCCTGAGGCGTTCAGCTCGCCCTCGGCGATCCGGAAGCCCGGGGCGCCGAGGCCGCGCAGGCTGGCGATGCACAGGTGGCCGCGGTCCCGGCGGCAGTGGTCGCAGCGGCCGCACGGGGCCATCCAGCAGAGCACCACCCGGTCACCGGCGGCGAGGCCGGTGACGCCCTCGCCCACCTCCACCACGTCCCCGGCGCCCTCGTGCCCGGGGACGAACGGCGCGGGCTGCGGCAGCACGCCGCTCATCGCGGAGAGGTCCGAGTGGCAGAGGCTGGCGGCGCGCATCCGGACCCGTACGGTGCCCGGCCCGAAGCCCACGGCCGTCACGTCCTCGCGGACGTCGAGGGTCTCCTGGCCGGTCTTGTGCAGGACGGCTGCGCGCATGGTGCTGCTCCCGGGGTGCCTGGTGTTCCTCGGATCGGCGGTCGCGCCGATTCTGGCACGGGCGGCGCGGCGCGACGAGAACGCGTTCCACAACAAGCGGCCGGCGGAACTGTGCGGATCCACTGTCCTTCCACCACCGGAACACGCCATGATCACCACCGTGTCGATACCCCCGCAGACGTCCCCACCGACGTCCCCACCGACGTCGCCGCCGATCTCCGCCGAGCCGGCCGCCCACGGCGGGCCCTGCCCCCGCTGCGACGCCGCGCTGACCGCCGACCGGCGCTTCACCGCCTGGTGCCCGGCCTGCGACTGGAACCTGTCCCCCGGTCAGGACGGCACCGCCGCGCCCACCCGGCGCGAGCGGGCGGCGACCGACCGCACCGACCGGCTGTTCGAGGAGCAGGCCGCGGGCGGCGACTCCCCCACCGCCCGCCGCGACTGGCTGCTGGCCTCCGCCGCCGCCGTTCCGATCCACCTGGTCACCGTCGGCCTGTTCTTCCTGGCGCTCTGGCTGCTCGTCACCGGGAACACGGTGCAGCGCTGCGCGGGCGCGGTGGCGCTGGTGATCGCGGTCGCGCTGCGCCCCCGGCTCGGCCGGTTGCCGCGCGAGAACGTCCTCGACCGGGCCTCGGCTCCGGCGCTGTACGGGCTGGCGGACCGGGTTGCCGCCGAGCTCGGTGCCGCGCCGGTGGCCGCCATCCAGGTCACCGACGAGTTCAACGCCTCCTACGGGCTGGTGGGGCTGCGCCGCCGTCCCGTCCTCCGGCTGGGTCTGCCGCTCTGGGAGGTGCTGGACGACCGGCAGCGGATCGCCCTGCTCGGCCACGAGTTCGGCCATCACGTCAACGGCGACCACCGGCGCTCGTTCTGGCTGCACAGCGCGATCGTGGCGCTCGCGGCCTGGTACGACATGGTCCGGCCCGACCGTCCGGGCCGCCGGCCCGGCGACGAGGTCTCGCTGCTGATCCGGATCGGCGCGATGGTCGGCGCGGTCGCCCTGCGGGCCGTCGCCTGGCTGCTGCTCCAGGGCCTGTACCTGTTCGACCGGCTCACCTCCCGCGCCGGACAGCAGGCCGAGTACCGAGCGGACGCCCTCGCCGTCCGGGTCGGCGGCAGCGAGGCGGCCGGTGGCATGCTCTCGACCTTCCTGCTGTTCGGCCCGGTGTGCACGGCCGTGGACCGGATCCGCGCCGAGGAGCGCCGGCGTCCCCGGACGGTCCGCCGCGGCCGGGGCCGGACGGCCGAGCAGCCGGAGCCGCCGAAGCCGCCCGCCCCGGACCTGCTCTGGGAGCGCCTGCGCGAGCACCTCGGCTCCGTCCCCGCCACCGAGCGCGAGCGCCTGCTGCGGCTCAGCGCCCGTGACCGCGTCGCCGTGGACTCCACCCACCCGCCGACCCATCTGCGGATCGCGCTGGTCGAGCGCGCGGAGGCCCGGCCGGCCGCCGTCACCGCCGCCCCCGCCGAGGCCGGGGCGATCGCCGCCGAGCTGGCCCCGCACCGCGCCCGGATCGCCGCCGAGCTGCTCGCCGGTTGAGCACCGGACGGGCACTGGGCGGGCACCGACTGCTCGCGGGCCGGGCACCGTGAGCCCGCGCGGCCCCGGCCGCCCCGGCCGCCCCGGCGCCGTCGCCGCCGCTACCGTCGAGTAGGGTCCGTGCACGTCCGCCCGCGTCCCGACCCCCGAGGAGCACCGCATGTCCGACCTGCTGCTGAGCGCCGAGCCGGCGCCCGAGGTGCTGGCGGCGTTCGAGGAGGCCACCGGGTTCATGCCGGTGGACGAGGGGCTCGCACTGTACGCGGCGGCGGTGGCGGTGGCACGCGGCACCGGGCTGCCGGTGCTGGAGATCGGCACCTACTGCGGCCGCTCGGCGATCCTGCTCGCGGCGGCGGCGCGGGAGGCCGGGACCGTCGCGCTGACCGTCGACCACCACCGCGGTTCGGAGGAGCAGCAGCCCGGCTGGGAGTACCACGACTCGACGCTGGTCGACCCCGAGGTCGGGCTGATGGACACCCTGCCGAGGTTCCGCCGCACCCTGCACGCCGCCGGGCTGGAGGAGCACGTGGTGGCGCTGGTCGGCCGTTCGCCGCGGATCGCCGCGCTGTGGGGGCGCCCGCTGGGCCTGGTGTTCATCGACGGCGGGCACACCGACGAGCACGCGACCGGCGACTACGAGGGCTGGGTGCCGCACCTGGCGCCGGAGGGCCTGCTGGTGGTGCACGACGTCTTCCCGGATCCGGCGGACGGCGGCCAGGCCCCGTACCGGGTGTACCTGCGGGCGCTGGCCGAGGGCTTCGAGGAGGTCTCGGTGACGGGCTCCCTGCGGGTCCTGCGCCGAGCCGCCCGGTAGCGCGTTCCTTCCCGCGTCCCCGCACCGATGCTCTAACGTCGTGCCGGGGCTGTCGGGCGGGGGTTCGAACGGTACGGTGGCCGCGCAGCACCAGGCAGAGCGCAGATCATCGGCGGACGGTGGGGGCCAGCAGCGACATGACGGACCAGCAGAACAGCGCTCCGGCGGTCTGGGACCCCACCGCGCGCGGCGGTGCCGGCGGCTGGGTGCGCGGCCCGCAGCGCCCGGCCGAAGCCCAGTCCGCCCCCGGGGCTCCCGCCGCCCCCCAGCCTCCCGCGGCCCCGCAGTCCGCGGCTCCGCAGGCCGCCGCCCACCCCGGCCCGACGGCCCCGCCGTCCGTGCCCGGCGCCGTCGGCGACCAGGGCCCGCCGCTGGGCGCCCGCCCGTACCTGGCCGCCTCGCCCGGCTACGATCCGCCGACCGCCCGGCTGTTCCCCGCCGCTCCGCCGCCCCCGGCCGCCCCGCCCCCGGCCTCGCCGTTCCCCTCCCATGCGGGTCCGCAGTCCCACGCCCCGCAGCAGGCACCGCAGCAGGCCGCCGGCTACGACTACCTCCTGCAGCCGCCCGCCGCCCCGCCGCAGTCCCCGTACGGCGCCCAGCCTCCTTACGGCACCCAGCCCGACTATCCGACCGGCCACGGGGACGACGAGGACCGGCCCACCAACCGCAGGACCCCGCTGCTGATCGGCTCGGCGCTGCTGCTGGTGCTGGCGATCGGCGGCGGCCTGCTGTTCGCCCTCCAGGGCGGCGACAAGGACGACCGGGCCGTGCCCGCCCCGGCCTCCGCCCCGGCGACCGGCCCGGACAACCTGCCGCCCGCCCCCGCGCCCACGGGCACGGACGGCGCGCCGAGCGCCGCAGCGAGCGCCTCCGGCTCGCCCGCCGGCACGCCGTCCCCGACCGCGACCGGCCCCGGTCCGGCCGCCGGCACACAGGCCCAGGCGCTGGACAGTCTGCTCAGCGAGGGCGAGAACGCCAAGGCCCCGATCGGCAGCGCCGTCGCCAAGGTGACCAGCTGCCCGCCGAAGGCCGACATCGAGAGCGCCGCGCAGGACTTCGACAACGGCGCGAGCCAGCGGGCCGCCCTGCTGGCCAAGCTCTCCCAACTGACCGTCACGGACCTGCCGGGCGGCGCGGACGCGGTGAACTCGCTGAAGTCCGCCTGGCAGCTGTCGGCCGACATCGACAAGGCGTACGCGAGCTGGGCGCGCGCCGTCGCCGCCCAGGGCTGCACCGGCAGGGCCCCGGCCACCCCTGACAAGAAGCGCGCGGACGAGCTCAACCCGAAGGCCACCCAGGCGAAGACGGACTTCATGACCAAGTGGAACGTGATCGCGAAGAACTACGGTCTGACTCCGCGCACCCAGGACAGGATCTGACCGACCAGTGACCGGTTCCGCCGCCCGACCACCCCGCCGCTCCGCCCTGCTGCGCGCCACCACGGCCGCGGCCGTGGCCGTTCCGCTCTGCACGGCGGGCTGGTTCGGCTGGCGGGCCCTCGACCACTCCGGCCCGGCGGGCGCCGCGGCGGCCCCGGCCACGTCGTCCCCGGGCTCGGCCCCGGCCGCCGAGCCCCCGGCTCCGACAGCCACGGACCAGCCGGCCACGGACCAGCCGGCCGCCACCGGCACACCCCTCACCCCTCCGGTCGCACCGGCGCCCACCGACAGCGGCCCCACCGGCGGCGCCCCCTCGGCCGGGACCCCGGCCCCGCCCGCCGACACCGCCACCGACCTGGCCGGCCGCACCGTCCTGCTCGACCCCGGCCACAACCCCGGCAACTCCGCCCACACCGCCGAGATCAACCGCCAGGTGGACATCGGCAACACCCGCAAGGAGTGCGACACCACCGGCACCGAGACCAACGCGGGCTACTCCGAGGCCGAGTACACCCTGGACGTCTCCCGCCGGGCCCGCGCCATCCTGACCGCCCGGGGCGCCAAGGTGGTGCTGGCGCAGGACGGCGACCGCCCCTGGGGCCCGTGCATCGACGAACGCGCCCGCGCGGGCGCCGACGCGCACGCCGACGTCGCGCTCTCGGTGCACGGGGACGGCGGCCCGGCGAGCGGCAGCGGATTCCACGTGATCATGCCCGCCAGGGTGGTGGCCGGAAAGGCGGACAACGCGGCCATCGTCGATCCCTCGCACCGGCTCGGCCTCCTGCTGCGCGAGCGGTTCCACGCCGCGACCGGCGAACCGTACGCGGACTACACCGCCAAGGACGGCCTGGACACCCGCTCCGACCTGGGCGGCCTCAACCTCTCCACCGTCCCCAAGGTGTTCATCGAGTGCGGTAACATGCGCAACTCGACGGACGCGAAGCGGATGACGGACCCTCAGTGGCGCCAACAGGCGGCCCAGGGGATCGCCGACGCACTGACCGCGTTCCTGACGACCCAAGAGAAGACCGAAGAGCGACACGGGAGTTGAACCGCACACCCCCGGAGGACGACGCTCCGCCCGGACCGCACGGTTTGCAACGACTTCGCCCCATTCCCGGTCCCGCCGTGCACCGGCAGGACGGATGGGCCTAGGCTTCTGGTCCGTTCGGGAGTTTCGGCCGGTCGGCCCGACCGCACGAACCACCGTCCACGACACGTCAACGAGGGGAACGTTAGTGAATCTGCGCGCTCTCACCAGGGGAGACGCCGCCGTCGCAGGCGCGGCCGTCCTGCTCTTCATCGCCTCCTTCCTGCCCTATCTGGCCGCGGACTGCAGCGGTCGGCTCTGTGCGGACGCCTCAAAGAACGCGTGGAGCACCGATCTGTTCCCCGTCCTGCCCTCGATCTACCTGCTCGGCATCGTCGCCGCCGCGCTGATCCTGGTGCAGCGCTTCCAGGGCCAGGCCGCGGCCAACCGACAGGTCCTCGGCCTGCGACTGGACCAGTGGGGCATCGCCTTCGCGGTCGCCGCGCTGTGGACCTCGGTCTGGTCCCTGGGCGCCAGCCCGTACGGCCCGAACGTCAGCCACGGCTTCGGCGCCTGGCTCGGCTTCATCGCGCTGATCGTGCTCGCCGGCGCGGCCGCCGCGAGCCCCCTGGTGCCCGCGCTGAAGGCCCCGCTGGTCTCCGACCGCCCGGCGGCCGTCCCCGGCCAGTACGGCTACCCGGGCCAGCCCGGTCACCCGGGTGCGCCCGGCCAGCCCGGTCAGTACGGCTACCCGGCCCAGGGCCACGACCCGGCGTTCGGCGGCCAGGGCGGCTACGGCTACCCGGGCGCCGGCCAGCCGCAGCCCGGCCAGCCGGTCCAGCCGCACGACGCCGGCACCCCGGTGCCGCAGCCGGCCCCGGCCGCGCAGCAGCAGGCGGCCGCCCCGGCGGCGGACTTCCAGCCGTTCTGGTTCGCCGTCCCGGCCCCGCGCCAGCTGGCCCCGAAGGACAACCCGGCCGGCGCCCCGGTCGGCGAGGTCGTGCCGGGCACCTGGTACCTGGCCGTCGAGCAGCGCGGCGCCGCGCTGGTCGCGCAGCTGCCGGACGGCAGCCAGGGCGTGCTGGCCGACACCACGGGCATCCAGCGCGGCTGACCGCCCGCGGGCACGTACCGCGAAGGGGGGGGACCAGCTCTCCAGTCCCGCCCCCTCCCCCCGAACGCCCCCCCTCCCCCCCTACGCCCCATCACCGTCCGCGTCCGACCTCCCACTCACAGGCCCGGCCGCCCGTACACGCGTCCGGCT
>NZ_JBHVJT010000089.1:0-5852 GCF_042798815.1 Kitasatospora sp. NPDC057738
GGCGACGGTCGAGGCCACGCCGTGGGCGCCGCCCGGGGCCGGAGCCGCCCGGGCCGTGCCCGTCGGGGGGCACGGCCCGGGGACGACGGGGTCCCCGCCCGCTATCCACCCGCTCCCTTCTCCTCGGCGCGGACTCCCACGAGGCCGCCCGGGAGGGCCGGGCCGCTCGGCACGTCGGGGTCGATCACTGGTCGGTCCCCTCGTCCTCCCGGACCGGCTGGGTCCGCTGGGCCGGGAGGCCGGTGCGTTCGTTCTGCAGGTCCCACAGTTCCCTGAAGCGGCCGCCCTCCTCGGCCACCAGCTCGGCGAACGTGCCCTCCTGGAGGACCTTTCCGTCTTCGAGCACCACGATCCGGTCGGCGACGGCCACGTTGGTGAGCCGGTGGGTGACCAGGACGACGGCCCGTTCCCGCGCGACCGCCCGCAGGTTCTGGAAGATCCGGTGCTCGGCGCGCGGGTCGAGGGCGGCGGTCGGCTCGTCCAGGACGAGCAGCCCGGCCTCGCGGTGGAACGCCCGGGCGATGGCCAGGCGCTGCCACTGGCCGCCGGACAGTTCCTCGCCGCCCATCCACTCCACTGCCAGCAGGGTGGACAGCCCCCGGCGGAGCTTGGCGACGACGTCGGCCGCCCCGGAGGCGTCGGCGGCGCGCAGCACCGCCGCGTCGCCCTCGGCGGTGGGCTGGCCCAGCGTGATGTTCTCGCGGCAGGTCAGCGGCCAGCGCGCGTAGTCCTGCGGGACGACGGCGACCTGGCGCCACAGGGCGTGCGGGTCGAGGTCGCGGGTGTCGCGCCCGTCCCACCGCACCGATCCGGCATCGGGCAGGTAGAGCCCGGCCAGGAGCTTGGAGAGGGTGGTCTTGCCGGAGCCGTTCTCCCCCACCAGGGCGAGGATCTCGCCCCGCTCGACGTGCAGGTTCACTCCGTCCAGCGCCTTGCGGTCGGAGGCGGGGTAGGCGTAGCGGAGGTTCTCCACCGCGATCCGGCGCGGCGGCTCGGGGGCTTCGGTGCCGCGCCGGGGCCGGTGGCCGCCGGCGGTGTCGAGGAAGCTCGACCAGTCGTCCAGGTACATGCCGGTGCGGAAGAGGTCCGCGCCGTAGCCGACGATGCCGCGCAGGCTGGTTCCGACCGCGGTCAGGGCGAACACGGCCGCGCCGCCGCGCGGCAGGCTCATCCGGCCGGTGCTGACCAGCCACAGCATCGCCGCCCACACCAGCGCGCTGCCGAGGCCGGAGGCGGCGGCCCCGATCACCGACACCCGGGCGCTCTGCATCGCCGCCCGCCGCGACGTGGCATCCAGCCGCCGGCCGACCTGGTCGTACTTGACGAGCAGGAACTCGCCCATGGTGTCGGAGCGGACCTGGTCGGCGTTGCGCTTGAGGTGGATGTACCAGCGCAGGTTGGCCATGATCCGGCGGTCGCCGACCGCGGCCCGGTTCGCCAGGAACTGCACCCGGGCGGCGTGCACCGACGCGATCCCCTGGGGCAGCGCGGCGAGCACCAGCAACGGCAGGAGGGCGGGGTGGAGCACCGTCAGCACGCCGGCCGCACCGAGGAGCGAGGCGAGGGAGGCGAGCAGGTTCTGCGCCTCCCCGACGATGTCCACGCAGACCTCGGCGCCGCGGTCCGCGGCTTCCAGCTCGTCGTTGTAGCCGGCGTGGTCGTAGGCGGTCAGCTCGGCCGCCACGGTGGCGCGCAGCACCGCGGCTTCGGCCTCGCGGGAGATCCGCGGCGACAGGTGGATGGTGATGGTGCGGATGGTGATGCCCAGCAGGGAGCGGGCGCCGGCCGCCGCCGCGATCACGAGGATCGACGGCGCCGCGTGGGCGAGCTTGTCGTCGACCCGGCCCGGGCCGAACAGCGCCGAGATGGTGCCGGTGGTCGCGAACAGGCCGGCCGCGCCGAGCACCGCGGACACCGCCTGGCAGACCAGGAGCAGCGTGACGGAGGTGCGGTCGATGCGCCAGCCGAGGCGGAACGCGCGGACGACGAGCGCGGGCAGGCGGCGGGCCATCGCGTTGACGCCGATCGCCTCGATCGCCTGGATGCGGCGCCCGTCGGCGAGCCACCGCAGTTCCTCGTCGGCGGCCTCGGCCGGGGTCGCCGCGGTCGCGGCGCTCACGCGATCGCCTCCTTGCTCGAAGCACGGGCCACCAGGGCCGCCGTGACGGGTGGGACGTGGGTCGCCGGGGTGGGGTGACAGGCCACAGATCCTCCAGACGCAGAGCGGTGCGCGGACGCGCGGAAGCACCGGCACCGGCCCGGACGAGAAGCTCAAGTCTGCTTCTCCAAGGCCGAGTTGACGGTATTGACGGAGTCGTTACGGGTGGATGGCGTCCGATGATGGTGCTGTTCGAGCGCGGCGTTCAAGTGGATTTGCCTCCGGGCGAGCCCGGGTCGAACGGGGACTTTTCGAGCATGGTCCGCGTGCGGTCCGGACCGCACGCCACGCGGTCGTCCACGGGACCGGGAGGGCGGCGGAGCCCAGTGCGCAGGCGGCGAGAACGTGTTCGAACACGGCCTTCCGGGCGGGTCCGAGGGGGCCGCGGACACCCCGGCGGGCGAGGAGGCCGCGCAGGGCGGGGCCGCCACCGGATTCACCCGTTCGGGGAGTCGGGCGGAGTCGGGCGCCCGAGCGGGTTCCGGGCGCCGGGCGCACCCGCGCCGACCGCGCGCCGAGCAACGCGCGACCCTTCGCATCAGGGGAAGGCGTTCGGAGCCGCGCCCGGCCCCAGCGTTCGCTTCACCCCACCACGGGCCGGGCCGCACTGCCCGACCCGGCACTGTCAGTGCCCCCCGGTATGTTGCCGAGCATGACCACAGTGACGAGCGCGACCGCGTTCCCCACGACCACCGGACAGCCCACCACGACCGGGCGCACCCCCGGCACCCCCGCCCACGGCTCCGCCGCCACCGTCGAGGTGGTCCCGCTGTGGGCCGCCCCCTGGTCCCCCGCCGCGCAGGCCACCGCGCAGCGCTGAGTCGACCGGCAGCTCGCCGGTCGCCCTGCTGCCGCGGCCGGACCGTGGTTCCCACCGGCCCGTCACGCCGGTTCCGGCGGTGCGGTCAGTTCAGGTAGCCGGCGGTGCGGTCAGTCCAGGCAGCCGGCGGTGCGGTCAGTCCAGGTAGCCGGCCGTGCGGTAGCCGCCGCGGGCCGTGCGCTCCACCTCCGAGGCGCCCCAGGTGTGGGGCACGGCGAGATTCCAGCGGGACCGCAGGATCGCGTGCTCCTCCCGGTTCCGGGTCACGTACCACTGCCCCATCCGGCACCACGCCAGCGGCTCGTCGGCCTCGGTGGCCACCGCCCGCACCAGTTGCGCCGCCTGCCGGGCGACCTGGTTCTCCAGCGCGGCAGCCTGCGCCTCCAGGTACTGGTTCATCCGGTAGGTGGCCTGGTCGCCGTGCTGGAACATGGCGTACTCGGATTCGGCGGCCATGTGCAGGGTGCCGTTCCCCATGGTCACCGTGCCGCTGCGCACCACCTCCTCCTGGGAGTTCCGTGCGATCCCGCTGTTGAGGCGGTTGAGCAGATTGGCCTTCTCGGGGGTGGCCTCCGGGATCTGGCCGCCACCGGTGCCGCCCTGCGCGGAGTAGACCTCGTGGAGGTCGTAGTCCCCGGTGTAGAGGTACTGCTTCCACCGCGGGTCGGTCTTCAGCTGGGCCAGCTGCGGACCGCCGTCCGTCTCGTTCATGTCGATCGGCACGTACTTCTCGCCCCTGGGGCCGGTCCGGACGATCTCCGGGTCCGTCATCGTGTCGGGCAGGCGGGCGATCCGGACGCCGGCCAGGCCGTCCGCGTTCCAGTGGCCGACGAAGCCGCTCAGGTCGTGCTGCTCCAGCAACTCCAGTACGCGTTCCGGGTCGCCCTGCGTCTGCCCGGGCCCGGGTCCGTACTTCTTGCGCACGGACGCGGGCTTGATGGACTTCTCCAGGATGGTGTGCGGTTTGGGCTTGGCCCCTTCCGCGATGCGCCGGATGGAGTGCTCGCCGGTCTCACGGACGGCGATGGTGTACTTGTGCTTCCTGCACACCTCGGAGATGGCGGCCCAGTGGTTCTCCCACACGATGTTCCGCAGCTCGGACGACCGTCCGCCGGGCGTGACGGTCTCCCCGTCGTACGTGGCGGCTCCGCAGATCCGCAGCACGTTGTTCGGGTCCATCCGCGTCTGCGGCCTTCGCGGCGCCGCCGCCTGGTCGCCCGTCACGCGTTGGAGGGCCGGCGCCGTCCGGCGGTCGTCCGGGCCGGCGCCGTCCCGCTGCTCCGCGATCATGCGTGCCGTCGTCGCGTTGCCGACGGTGCGCTGCAGGGCCTCGGCACCCCTCGCAGACGCGGCCTCCGCCGCGGGTCGTGTGCCGCTGCCGGACCGTCGGGCGGTGGCCGCGTCGCGATGAGGACGCCCGGCCTTCTGCGGCTGTTCCCTTGAGTGCATGCTGATCCCCCTCGGTCCCCTCCGCCTCTTTATACCGGGGATGTCGGCGAACGTGGAGGGCAGTCGCGGCCCGGCGCACGGAAGTTGGCCCCTCAGGGCATCGGTTCTGCACCGCGGGACGCGAGCCCGGGTCCCCTCCCGGCCGGGGTGTCCCGGCAGATCCGCCGACCGGGCGGGGATGTGCCCCTGGGGGCGCCGTCACCCGTCGGCGTCGCACCGGGGCGGACATCAGGAAGGCCTGCCCGCCGATGCGATCGGCCGTCAGGCACCGGTGGGTGTCACCGCGCACTGGTCGTCGTTGACGACGGCGAGGTACTGCTCGGCGACGAGGACGTCGATCTTGTAGTCCTTCTCGCCGAGTTCCTTGGGCTTGAGGGTCTTGTCGAGCCACTCCTGGATTCCGCCGCCGGGCATGCCGTAGAAGGCCGCGACGTGTCCTCGCCGGACGTCGAACGGCTTCAGCACGGACAGGCAGTGGTAGACCTCGCCGTCGTCCGGGTCGGGGTTGAGCGAGTCCGGCGTCAAGGAGCGCTGGGTGAACGGTGTGCCGGGGTCGGAGAGGTAGCCGCCGTGGAGCGCGCCGAAGCGGTCGAGCCTGGTGCCGACCGGCACCGTCCACTGCGTCTCGTCGACCACGCCGTTGATCTGCTGGAAGCCGCGGTCGGGAGCGTAGACCCAGTCGCCGCCCTGCTTCGGGGCCGTGTTGGCGTACAGCGTCACGAAGTGCGGGGCGCTGAGCCCGCCGAAGCGCTGGTAGCCCCTCAGCAGGGTGGCGGTCGGCTCCGTGTTCGGCAGGGCGGCGGGGCCGAGGCGGGACTGCCCGCAGTAGTACAGCTCCGGGTGGGGGTCCGCGGGGCCGTCCGGGCATTCGGCGGAGCGGACGACTCCGGCACCCGCCGACCGGCCTGCGGCGTCCTCCGCGGCCGCCACTCCGGCGAGCGGCAGGGCACAGGCGAGGGAGAGGGAAAGGGAGAGGGCGAACATCGGGCGAAGGCGCACGGCGTGCTCCGTTCCTTGAGGTGTGGGATGTCGTGGGGTGCAGTGGGGGCGTGACGATTCGTCCGCTGCCCGCCGACGCTGCCGGGGCTCTTCCCGGCGCGCTGGGCGTCCTCGGCCGCGGTGGAGCCGACTGAGGTCCCGTGGGGGGAGACTTCGGCCTCCGGCGCGGTGCGGACATCGCGCCGACTCCCCGAAGTCCGTCATTCGCACACGGACGATAGGGTCGGCGGGCCGCCTCGGCGGCAAGCCACGCCGGGCCTCCGCCGCGGGCCAGCCGACCAGCCCTGCGGACTCGGCCGATGGCGGCGCTCCCGCCCCCCGGACGCCGGGAGCTCCACCAGGGGACCCGCGTCCGAGCGGCCGGACGTGCCCGTGGGCGGCGAAGCGAAGAGGCGGTCAGGCGCCCTGGGGACGCGGTTGCCGGCA
>NZ_JBHVJT010000089.1:5862-30699 GCF_042798815.1 Kitasatospora sp. NPDC057738
CTACGGGGACCCTGATTCATAGTGTTCTGGTTTTTCGGGTGGGGGAAAAAGCAAGGCTTAGGCGGGGTAGGGGGAAACTGCGTTCCCCCTCCGCCCCGGGGCCGGTGGTCTCCCCGGTGCTACGGCGCCGGGCTGAGCTTCTTCCACGGCCGGCCGCCGTTCGCCTCAGCCGTGCCGGGGGCGACCGTGGTGTACCACTGGGCGTACCAGTAGGAGCCCTGGTACTTCACGAACGCGGCCGTCGAGGCGGCCGGGTCGCCGGTGAGCAGATGGGTCTCCCGGGCGGTGGCGCCGCCGGCGAGCTCGATGTCGTTGCCCGCGGCCGAGCGGAGCTTGAACAGGCCGTTGTGCTTCGGCCCGCCGGGTGCTCCCTCACTGCCGTTGTCGGCGATCGGGACGAGCCGCCACTTCTGTTCGGCCCGCCCGTCGCACCCCACGGAGGCGAGGTCCTGCCGGGAGGCGGTGGCGGTCAGGCACCGGCCGCCACCGGCGATCGTGTAGAGGCCGCCGCCCGCCGGCTGGATCCGCCAGTACTGGTTGGCGTTCTGTTCCATCAGTTCCACGAGGTGGGCCCGGGACTGGTCGGGGTTGTTGTCGATCATCATGGGCTTGCCGGCGGGGCTGTCGCCGTACTCGAACATCCAGCCCTTGTCCCCCTTGTCGTACATCCGCCACAGCCGTCCGCCGTCGGGCCGGTAGACCTGGCCCTGCTTCCAGTCCGGTGCCTGGCAGGAGCTGCCCGCGGCGGGGGCGGGCGGTGCGACGGTCCGGACGTCGCGGCGCTGGTCGCCGGTCGAGCCGTACTCCCGGCCGCCGATCCTGAACGTCACGTTGGACGGCCCGGTGATCGGCAGGTAGTACTTCAGGTCGATGTCCCGGGACTTGCCCGGCGCCAGGTCCTCGCAGTAGCCGAGGGTGAGGGTGAGCCGGTGGAAGTCCCCCTTGAGTCCGCCCGTGTTGGGGCCGGTGTGGCCGGGGACGAGGCCCTTCATCTCCTTGTAGTCGTTGTCCTTGACGACCGGCGGCATCGAGGTGGGCAGGTCGAGGGCGATCTCGGTGCCCTGGGCGAGCGTGACGCCGGAGTTGTTGGTGATCCGCAGCTTCGGCTGGACGGGGTAGAAGTCCTTCTCCCCGGTGGGGAAGTCCACCAGTTCGGCCTTGACGTCGATCACCTCGGCCGGCTGCGGCCGCCCGCCGGCCTTGGTGTTGCCGGTGGCTCCGGCGCCCTTGAAGGCGTTGTCCAGGCGGGTGGTCAGGTCGTAGCCCATGCCCCATTCCCCGCCCGGGCGTTGGGCGTAGTCGCCGGCGAGTTCCCAGATCATCGCGCCGCCGATGCCCTTGTCGACGATGTAGCGGGCCTTGGCGTCGAGCGACTTCTCGTTCTCGGTGGAGAGGAACACCTTCTTGGCGTCGTTCCACAGCCAGGGCGACTGGAGGGCGTCCGAGTACTTCTCCGCGTACGTGCCGGTCAGCTGTCCGCTCGGCAGGTTGGTGTCGACGCCGTAGGACCGCAGGTAGCCGGGGGTCCGGCCGTCCTGGAGGTTCTTGGTGTGCCACAGCGGGTTCGACCCGGCGCCGACCTCCCGCTCGTTCTCCAGGTCGTGCCAGACGTTGTCGATCCCGACCGCGCCCGTCCCGCAGGACTGCGCGTTGGCCGGGCCGCGCCCGCCGGTGCCCAGCGGGCACTGGGCCTGGTCCGGCATCGCGGCCGTTCCCCACAGCCCGTCCGTGCCGCCCTGGACGTCGCGCCAGCCGCGGGAGTAGTACGGGATGCCGAGGTTGATCCGGCCGGCCGGCAGCGCGCCGCGGTAGTAGTGGTAGGCCCAGTCGACGTTGAAGTAGCCCTCCTTCCGGAAGTCCTTGGTGTCGGGCGCCTGGTCGTTGTAGATGCCGGCGTCCGCCAACTCGTTGTCGCGCCCGTCGTCGTACAGCGGGGCCTGCGGGCCGACGAACCTGTTCCAGGAGCCGTGCAGGTCGTAGGTCATGACGTCGACGTAGTCCTGGTACTGCAGTGCCTGCCCGGCGTCCAGCCCGCGCACCAGGTAGCCGGAGGAGGAGCCCGCGGACGTCAGCAGGTAGTAGCGGCCCTTGTCCGTGCCGGCCCGGTCCAGCCGTTCCCGCAGCGACTTCATCAGGGCGTTGTAGCCCTGCTGGAGCCCCTTGCGGCGGGGGTTGGAGACGTCCCAGTCCAGCGGGTTGCCGGTGTTGGGCAGCGCGGTCGGGTACTCGTAGTCGATGTCGACGCCGTTGAACCCGTACCGGTCCAGGAAGTCGGTGACGGAGTCCGCGAACGCGTCGATGCCGGCCTGGTTCACCGACCCGTCGGCGTTGGTGGTCATCGCGTAGAAGTTCCGGGTGCCCGCCCAGCCGCCGACCGAGATCAGCGTCTTCACCGCCGGGTGCTTCTTCTTGTACGTGTTCAGCAGGTTGAAGTGCCCCTTGTACGGCAGCGAGGCGTCCATGGCGTTCTTCTCGCCCGGCCAGGTCATGCCGGTCGCCGGGTTGGCCGGGTCGTTCGGGTCGCCGATGCTGATCCGGTTGTCCCGCACCTCGGCGAACGCGTAGTTGACGTGCGTGACCTTCGACCAGGGGATGTTCGACGCCAGGTACTTCGGGTCGCCGCTCGCGCCCGCGCGCCAGCCGGTGAAGTAGCCCACCACGCGCCGGGTGCGGTTGTTGCCGACCCACTCGCGGCCCGCGCCGTCGTACACGTCGCAGTACCGGGCGGCCACGCCCGGGGTGACGGCCATGCCCTCGGGACGGCAGTCCCCCGAGGCGGCCGGCTTGGTGCCGCGGTCGTCCGGGGCGGCGTCGAACGGGTCGCCCGCGTCACCGCCGTCCGGCTGGCCCACCGGGCGGGCGGACAGCTGCCACCTCTGGGAGTCGCGGCGGTTGCAGTCGTAGATCTGCAACGGCCGGGTGGTGTCCGAGTCGGGAACGTCCAGACACTTGCCCGAGTTCGGGTTCCGCAGCTCCTGTCGCGCGGTGTAGATCCACTTCTGGGCGGGGGAACCGTTGCACTCGTACAGCTGGACGGCCGTCCCGTTGTCGGCGCGCTGGCCGTCCACGTCCAGGCACTTGGCCAGCGACTGCAGCGAGCCGTCGGCCGAGACCGTCCAGGCCTGGGCGTCGGAGCCGGCGCAGTCCGCGAGCGCGACCGGGGTCCGGTCGTCCCGGCTGCCGCCGCGCGGCTCGACGCACTTGCCCTCCAGCCCGCGGATCGTACCCACCTGCGTGCCCGTCCCGGTCTCCCGGAACTTCCACCGCTGGGCCTGGTTCTTCGCGTCACAGGCCGTCACCGCGAGCGCCTCGCCCGCGCCGCCGGCCGTCAGGCAGCCGCCGTCGGCACTGCTGACCAGGGTGTACCAGCCGCCGCCGGCGCCCTTCGGCTGCCAGACCTGGTTGGCGTTGCCCTCCTCCGCCTGCACGAGATGGGTGGTGTGCGGCCCGGGATTGTGGTCCACGACCATGTCCGGCTTCGCCGAGGCCGCGATCCGCCAGTTGCCGCCGCCGAGCGAGCGCATCACCCAGCGCTGGGCACCGCTGCCGTCGGGTTCCGCGGCCTGGACGCTCGTCCCGGCCTCGGTGCTGCCGCCGCTCAGGTGGACGGACATGCCGGTGGCCGAGCGCAGCTCCACCTGCTGGCCCTCGCGAGGATCCGTGCCGGTGTCGGGTTGGCGGGGGGTGATGACCACGTCGTCGGGGTACTCGATGTACCAGTACTGCTCCTTCTTGACGCCTTGGCCGCAGGAGTCGATGCCGACCCAGTTCTCGCCCTGGGTGCGCCTCGCCGGGTCCTGGGTGAGGCAGCCGGAGGTCATGTCGACATCGTCCAGGGACAGCGCGACCCGCCCGTCCTCCCTCGCCGAGTGGAACCAGCCGGTCTCCTTGTCGCCCAGCGCGGCCCAGTTCCGGCCGCTGAGGAGGTGGTGCCACAGATTCAGGTAGCGTCCGTTGTGCTGCGCCTGCAGCGTCACCTTCTCGCCCACGTTGTGGAGCAGCCACCGCTGGCTGGCCTCCGCCTTGTCGGGACGGGTGACGAGGTAGTCGTCCGTGCCGTTCCCCTGGGCGTCCAGCACCTCGCCCGTCTCGGCGTTGCGCAGCCGGACGATGCCCTCACGCACCGCGGAACCGTCCGGTGCGACCTTCATGCCGTCGCCCGAACCCCTGCAGGTGAAGAGGTACCGGTCGGAGGCCGGCGCCTCCTTCCCGAACCCGGTCAGGCACTGCGACAGGGCCTGCTGCCCGAAGGCGTTCGGGTGGATGGCCTCCTGGATGTCACCCTGCGCGTTGGGCGTCAGCCACCCGAGATTCGGGATGTACGGGACCCAGCGGACCCACTCGGCCTTCGACGCGGGCAACGGACTCGCGTTGCTGTTCGCCTCCGTCGCCTGCTCGGCTCCCTTCGCGCACAACTCGTGCCCCGCGAAGGCGTCCTGGACGTCCAGGAACTTCGCGCCGGCGGTCCCGGCGGCCCGGCGCAGCATGTCGCTGATCTTCGGGACCAGCGTGCTGTGGGCCCAGTCGGCGTCGGGGTCGGTGAACGGGCAGCCGCCCTGGCGGAAGCGCGGGTCGGAGGTACCGTCGAACGGGTAGCGGAAGTTGTCCGCGGCGGGAATCGGGTTCGGATAGGACTGGAGCACCAACTGGTAGCCCGACTGGCCGGCCGCGGTCATGGTGCTCCGGATCGCGGCGAGCGTCTTGACGATCTCCGCCTGCACGGCGTCGACCGAGCGGGCGACCCTCGCCGCCTTGTTGGGTGCGGAGCAGATCTCCACCCAGCGGTAGTAGGCCTTCGCACAGTCCGAGACGATCCCGCTGAAGTCGAGGTCGTTGCCGCCGATGGACACGACGACCATCCGGATGTCGTACGTGCGGGCGAGGTCGGCCAGCTGCTGGATCTGGGGCTTCTCGTTGTTGCGCGACTCCGTGAGGATGTCCTTCGTCGTCGCGCCCGAACAGGCGATGTTGAACCGCCGCCCGACGGGAATGCCCTCGAACTCCGCCCCCTTGATCGGGGCGACGTCGGAACGGTCGCACCGGTTGCCCTTGTTGTCGTAGGACGTCGCGCCGTACACGCAGTCCTGCGAGCCGTCCGCGCACCTGGAGCGCCGGTCCGTCCCCCAGACGTCCCCCTCCTGCTTGGTGAGCGCGTTGCCCGCCCAACGGCCGCCCTCACCGGAGATGTAACTGTCGCCCATCGAGACGATGGCCTTCTGCGGCGCCTGACCACAGCCGGACGACGCCTCGACCGCGGCGAGGGCCAGGGACTGCCCCGGCATCACCAGGCAGTCGAGATCCTCGCCGCCGGGCCCTCCGCTGCGGAAGACGACGGGGTAGTGGTCCGAAGCCGGGTCCCTCGAGCCGTCCGCCTTGAGGATGTCGACGACGTTCGTCTGACGGTAGGCACTGTAGGGGGCCGGTCCGTCTCCTCCCGCCGGGACGCCGCGGACCATGTAGTCGTAGAGCTTGGTCTGGAACCTGTCCGAGCTCGTGTCCTTGGACGAGTACGTCTTGAGCTGACCCGCCGTGACCATTTGCCACTGCGCCTGGGGCAACTGCAGCTCGGCAAGGTCCGCGGCCAGTCCGTCCGGCTCCCGGTTGAAGTCGCCGACAACCGCCCAGTTCCCGTCCGGGTGCCTCTGGGAGATCGCCCTGATGAGCGGGCCGGTGTCGTTCTGTTTGCCACTGTTCGCGGCGCTGTGGACGTCGTAGATCCAGGTGTCGTTGCCCTCGAGCTTGACGCCCAGCGCCGGCCGCTTCGACTTCGCATTGCGCCAGTTCGCCTCACTCTGCCGAGGGGTGGTTCCGAACCCCTGGTCGGGCTTGGCAGCCGGCACCACTTCCATGTCGGCGGGGCTGTCCGTGATGATGACCCGGGCCCGGTTGTTGTTGGATGCTCTGAGGGCGTAGACGTAGTACATGCTCCGCGGAAGACCCGGCCAGTGCCACACGTACCCCTGCGCCGTAACGATCCCTCCCATCCCATCCGGGTATCTGTCTTCGCCCAGTCTGCTGAACCCGTGGCCGCCCTCATTCATGAAGTCGAAATTGTCATTGTGCTCCTGAAGGGCCAGGACGTTGAGGTCCCGGGAGTTCAGGAGCTTCGGTATCCAGGTGAGCCACAGGTCGAACGCCCCCATGTTCATGTTCCACGTCCCGACCTTGAGGTCCTTGACGGTGGCGGCACGAGCGGGCGGAGCCGGTAACAGAACGGCCTGGACGAGGCCCGCGATCAGAGTGAGCGTGAGCAGCGCGGCGACTCTGCGCCAGGCGGCCGGTCGATGACGGGGAATCCCACGCGGGGGATGTCCCGATCGCAGTGACGTGTCTTGCATTTCTTCTCTCTGCTTCTTTCCTGTCGTTGACGACACACAGGGCGACGGGACTCTACGAAGCGGCGGTAGACGTGTGATCAACGCGCGGAGCCGACGCCGCCCAGCCGGGACCGGGCCTCCGTGACCGCGTGGCGGATCCACCACGCGAGGACGTAGAGGGCCAGGGCGGCGATCAGGCCGGCGCCCGCACCCTTCGCCGCGTCGGACAGCACGCCTTCGAGCAGGCCGGCCGCCGACAGCCCGGCCGTCTCCGCCTCCGGGCCGGCGCGCCACCGCCAGGCGTGAACAACAGCCCCGACGGCCGTGAACAGGGCCATCGGGAGCAGGATTTGGCGGCGCGGACCGCAGGCCGGCCCGGGGCGACCGGAGCCGGGGAGGAGGTGCTCCCGCCTGCGCCACGCGAACAGCGCGATCGCGGCCAGACCGCCGATGGTGCTCGCGTGCTGCAGGGCCCGCGCCCAGGTCAGGCCGCCCACCACCGTGGATGCCAGCCAGGGTGTGCGGGTGACCACGAAGCCGTCCACGTGGGTGAAGGCGTCCCAGACCAGGTGACTGGCGATACCGACCAGTGCGGACAGGACGATCCACCCGGCCCGCCGGACCGGCGAACAGGCAACCCCCGACGGCGGCCACGGCGCGGACGAGGGCAGCAGGGACACCAGCGGGCGCCGGGCGGCCCGGAGCAGCGCCCACAGCAGGAGCGCGTACGGCAGGGTGACGGCGACGACACCCGAAACGCCGTGCGTGGTGGTGGCGTTGGCGAAGGGCTCGTACCAGGACTGCGCGCTGACGGGCAGTCCCGTGGTGGCCAGGAAGTAGGGCAGGTCCGGTGCGACGGCTCCGGCGACCAGCGCCGTGCGACTGAAGGGCCGCCGCATCAAGGGCAGTACCGCCGCGGGGTGGGACAGGGTGAACGGCATGGGCATCCTCTCGCACGGACCCAATAGTCCGTCGAACGGAATGCTACGTCAAACGGACTATCAGGGGCGCAGCCGGCCCATCCGATTCCGGCATCGATGTTCGACAGCGCCAGGCCGCCGGGACCGACGGGCACTCAGGCCGACAGGCGCAGCTCAGGCCGAGGAACGCACCCGGTTCCGCCGCAGGCGACCGACGAGCAGCACGGCCACCGCGGCCGCCGACACCACGGCCATCAGGCACGCGACGGCGGTGACGTCACCCCACGCGGTGACGCAGGCATGCGCCAGCAGCGGCGGGGACGCCAGGGCGATGGCCGCCGACTCGCGCCCGCCCCGCGACCCGCCGCGCCAGGTCAGCACGACCCCGGCCGCGGCGAGGACGAGCAGCGGCCAGCACCCGTAGTCGGTGCTGACCCACGGCACCGCGTGGGAATCGACGAGCGCCCGCGGCACGACCACCAGCGCGACCACGGCACCGGCCGTGCCCGCCGGTCCGGTGCGATCAGCGCGCCCCGCACCACCGCGTTCCACCCGCCGGTCCGGCGGGCAGGCGAGCACCACGGCCGCCGCCAGGACCGCCGCGGCCGGGGTGGCCACCGGGTCGCCGAAGGCCGGCCCGCTGACCACCGCGGCCACCGCGAAGGACAGCAGCCCGGCCACCGTGCACGGCAGCCCCGCCCGCCACCGTCCGGCCAAGGCCGACGCCGCCCCCACGAAAACGAACAGGGACGACACGAGCAGCACGCCCCACGCCCCCGACAGGTCCACTCCGAGCTGCAGCCCCCACGGGGCCGGGGAGGCGACGAGGCTCGCGTACCAGCGCAGCAGATGCAGGCCGCACCCGGCGGCAGCGGCGGCCAGGGCGAAGGGGTAGGCCAGGCCCAGGACCCGCGCGGCCCGGGCCGCCGGGCCCGCTCCCAGCCGCATCCGCAGCGCGTGCGCCGCCAGACCCGCGCCGTCGCGCAGCCGCGAGCCCAACGGCTCCCCCGCCGTCATCTCCCGGAAGGTCGCGGCGATCTCCTCGCCGTGGGCCTGCCGGTAGGCGGCGGGATACAGCCGCACCACATGGTCGATCACGTGGCGGACGGCGACGGCCGCGCGGCGGACAGCCGGCGATTGGCCTCCCTCGCCGTCTCGGCCAGCCGCTCGGCCTCCGCCGCCAGCCGCTCCCGCCCCGCCGGGGACAGGGTGAAGATCCGCCGGGCCCGGCCGTCGACGATCTCCTCGCGTTCGACCTCGATCATGCCGTCGGCCAGCAGACGGTCCAGGGCCCCGTACAGGGCGCCCGTACGCAGCGCGACACGGCCGCCGGTCATCGCCTTGACCTCCTGCGCGATGGCGTACCCGTGCCGCGGTGCGTCCGCGAGGGCTGTCATCACCATCACGGTCGGCTCTTGCATCACGCGCTCACTCACCCGACGAAGATAGTCACTCCGCCGGAGCATCTCAACGCGGCGGTCCGCGTCGCGGCCGCCGGGCGGCCCGGCACCGCCCGGTTCGGCCCTCAGCGGCTCGCCCGGGCCGACGCCACCCCTGCCGACGCCGCCCCTGCCACGCCACTGCTCCGCTCACACGCCGGCGGCCGCGCGCCGGTAGCTGCGACCGTCGCGGGTCCGGGTGAGCCGGCCGCTCTCCACCAGGTAGCGGCGCAGCGCCGAGCAGTCGTCGTGCACGGTGCGCAGAGCCTCGTTGACCTCAGCCTCGCCGTACTCCCGCGCCGGCTCGAAGAGGGTGGCGAGGTGGTCGAGCAGCGCGGCACGGGGGCCCGCCTTGCGCGGGATCGCCGTCAACCGGCCGTCCCGGAACAGGGCGGCCAGGTGCGCGGGCGGCTCGGACATCGGTGACTCCTGTGCAGGTCGGCGGTCCTTCGGGTGCTTCGTCCGCCGAGGCTGCCAGAGCACGACGCCGCGAGTCATCCGGTTTTCCGCCGGCGGGGATTCCGGCCGCTCCACCGCACATCACCGACATCACACCCGGTCGGCTTTCCTCGCCGCCGGGGCCGCACGAGAACCCGCTGCCGGCCCGTGCGCCGCACCGTACCCGGCGTCAGGGCCGGGTACGGTGCGGCATGCCGAGTGGGCCGTGGGCCGTGCGCCGTGGGTCAGCGCACGGTGACGGTGAACACGGGCGAGGCGGTGCTTCCGCTGATGATGCGCAGCTCGTTCAGGCCCTTGATGCCGAGCTTCACGCCGAGGGAGTAGGAGCCGGTGCCGGTCGTGGTGACGGAGGCGGGCAGGGTGACCCACGCGCCGTGCTGCTTCTGCTGCAGGGTCACCGTGCTTCCCGCCTTGAGGCCGGTGGTCGTGCCGGTGACGCGGAACAGCTGCCACGCCTGGACGGTGGAGACCGACGGCTTGGCGGTGATGCCGGCCTGCGCGGCGACGGCCGCGGGCTGGGTGGCGGGCACGGGCTGGGAGACGGGGGCGGGCTGGGAGACGGGGGCGGCCGCCATGGCGGTGCCCACCACGGTGAGGGAGGCCGCGGCCAGGGTGGTCACGGCGGCCAGGCGCAGGGAGTTCCGCTTGGAGACGATCACGGTGCGTCCTTTCCAAGGTGGATCCGGCCCGAAGGCACGATCGGTGCGACTCGGGCCCTGTCATCCATGGAGACGCCCCGCGCCGCACTCGGGTTGTGGACGAAACGTCACCACCTTGTAACAGTAAGCGATTTCGGGGGGAGACGGGTGCTCCGGCGGCTCGACCGCGCCGGTTCCGCCCGCCACTCCGGCGGCGGGTCGTCGTCGCAGTCCTGCGGCCGGGGGATGCGGCGGACTTCCCGCGCACCGCAGGCGAGTTGGCTAGACTGCGGCGGGCCTGGCATGATCACCAATGAAGGGGCAGGGAATGAGCACCGACGAGACCGTGGCGACGGCCGCCGAGTTCGGATCCGATGAATCGGCCGCCCTTCACATACGCCAGGACGTTCCGCACAGCGCCCGGATGTACGACTACTTCCTCGGCGGCAAGGACAACTTCGCGGTCGACCGCGAGGCGGCCGAACGCGTCCTGACCGTCTTCCCCACCATGCGCACCGCGGTCCACGCCAACCGCGCCTTCATGCACCGCGCCACCCGGGCGCTGGCCCGGCGCGGTCTGCGCCAGTGGCTGGACATCGGCACCGGCATCCCCACCTCGCCGAACCTCCACGAGGTCGCCCAGGCCGTGGAACCGGCGGCCCGCGTGGTCTACGCCGACAACGACCCCGTCGTCCTGGCCCACTCCCGCGCCCTGATGACCAGCACCCCCCAGGGCCGCACCGCCTACGTGCACGGCGACGTCCACGACCCGGCCGCCATCCTGGCCACTCCGCAAGTCGCGGCGACCCTCGACCTCACCCGGCCCGTGGTCCTGTCGATGGTGGCCCTGCTCCACTTCGTCCCGGACCTCGGCGACGCCCACGCCATCGTCAAGCACCTCCTGGACCCCCTGCCGTCCGGCTCCGCGCTCGTCCTCTCCCACGCCACGGCCGAACTCGACCCCTCCGGCGCCTCCAAGGTGCAGGAGATCTACAACCAGGCCGGCACCTCCCTGCGGCTGCGCCACAAGGACGAGTTCGCCACCTTCTTCTCCGGCCTGGACCTCCTCGACCCGGGCATCGTCCCCGCCCACCGCTGGCACGGCGACGACACCGACGTGTCCACGGACGCTCTGCCCGCGACCGTCACCGACGCCCAGGTCTCCTTCTACGCGGCCGTCGCCATCAAGCCCTGATGCTCGCGGAGTCGGGGGCACGGCGCCCCGTGGCGTGAGCACCGGCAGGTGGTCACGCCACGGCCCCGGCCACGCGGTCAGACCGAGTCGGGCGGCCGTCCGAGCCAGCGGGCCGGGCGGCAGGAGCCGGTGCCGGCCGGGCCGGTGCCCGACGGGCACACCTGCGCCCGGGCGGAGGGAGTCGATTGCTCGGGCTCCGGGCCCTCGGGGAGGTAGGCGTATTCGACGATCGTGAGCTCCCGGCCGCCGCCGAAGTCCACGAACCGCTGGTGCAGCGGCCCGAAGACGTGGTCGTCGTCGCCCTTGATCACGACCTTCCTCGCATCGCCGGGGAAGACGGTGAAGATCGCCCAGCCGCCGAGCCAGATCGGGACCGGCTGGTCCGCCAGGGAGTCGAGCGAGGTGCCGACGACGACCTTGGTGACGCCGTCTCCGTTCCTGATCGTGGCGAGACACTCCACCTCGCCGCCCCCGAGCCACACCGCGGCCGCGTGGCTGCGTCCGATTCCGTTGTCCAGGACCACCATGTCCGTCAGGGCGGGCACCGGACAGGCCTCCGGACTCGCACCCGGCAGGGCCAGACTGTCGACGATCCACTGCGCCGACGCCGGGGCGGCCGGCGACAGCACCACCCCGTGCCCGGCCGGCGCCGGCCGCACGACGACGGTCGGCGCGGGCAGTCCGCCGTCGCCCCAGTCGCCGCCGCCCTGGCCCGTACAGGCCGCGGCCCCCAGCGCCAGCACCGCCGCCGCCCGCCCCGTCGCCCACGCCGTCCGTCCCACTGCGCCTCCCCCGCGCCGTACTCTCCTCCCAGTCTTCCCGCCGCGGCGGCCCGGAAGCGTCCGTGAACAGCAACAACCGGGCATCGAAGGCCAGTTGAATGGACGCGACCCTCGCAGAGCGGGAACGGAGCACCTGACGTCCCGCTCGGGGAGAGCTCCGACCCGCTCGGCGCGGCCCCGCAGCCAGCGGTGATCGGCAATGGCTCCGGCATGCGCCCGCTGCCGACCCTCAACGGCAACAACCGGGCGCCCGCGAATTTTGGACTAGACCAATGCCGATCCGGTCAACTCCTTCACACCTTCTCCACCCACCCCGCCCCTCCTCGTAGCGTGTCCACGCCTCGCACAACGCGCGGCCACCGTCCGGGGAGAGATCTGTGAACTCGCTTACGGTCAAGGCTCGTTGGACCATCGCCCTCGCGGCGTCCACCGCACTCCTGTGTGCTGTGCCGGCCGGCGCCGCCACCGCCGGCACAGCCGACACCGCCGTGGGGTGGCGGGCGTTCGGGATCGCCGTCAGTGCCGACGGCAACCGCGCCTACGTCGCCGCCGAGGACCACGTCGGCGCCGACCACCCCGGCTTCCTGCGCACCGTCGACACCCGCACCGGCACGGTCCTGGCCCAGACCCCGCTCGGCCAGGACGGCCCCGTCGGCCGGCCCGCCCTCAGCCCCGACGGCAACCGGATCTACGTCCTCGCCGCCGACCACCTGCTGACCGTCGACCTCGCCACCAACACCGTGCTCTCCCGCACGCCCGTCGACGGCCCGCGCGCGATCGCCGTCAGCGCCGACGGGTCCCGGGTGTTCGTCACCCAGCAGGGCTCCTCCGGCCCCGGCCGGGTGCTGGTCTTCGACATCGTCACCCGCTCCTTCACCGGCGCCGTCACGCTCGGCGACCCGGACGTCGACGGGATCGCCCTCCACAACGGCGGCGCCGCCGCCTACGTCGCCACCGGCGCGGGCGTCGTCCACCTCGACCTGACCACTCCCGTCCCGACCGTCATCGGCACCGTCCAGCCGCTCGCCGCCGCGACCGAGGTCACCGCCTCCCGCGAGGACACCCGCCTCTACGCCCTCGGCAGCCGCTCCGCCCAGGGCTCCGGCTACGAGCTCAACCCCTTCACCGACACCTCCCGCACCGCCTTCACCCTCGGCGGCCCGGCCACCTCCGCCGACACCCACCTGGTGTCGGTCTCCCCCGACGGCAGCCGCCTGTTCGTCCTCAAGGACGGCTGGAAGCCCTCCGCCACCGTCCTGGTCTACGACACCGCCACCAACACCGCCCTCCCCGACGCCGACCTCACCGGCTTCGGCCTCGACGGCGTGGGCGCCACCGCGCTCGGCCCCGACGGGCACACCCTCTACCTGGCCGGCTCGCGCGGCGAGACCAGCTACCTGAAGGCCGTCGTCCTCTGACCGTCCGACGGGCGGGTGTGCGGGCCCTGCGCCGCCCGCACACCGGCCCGTCGGCTCCCGCTCGTTCACACCCGCCCGTTCACGCCCGCCGATGTCGGCACCCCCCGCTACGGTCCTCCCCATGAACACCGAATCCGCCACCCGCTACGAGCCGTTGCCCGGACGGGTCGGCCACGTCGCCGCCGTCGAGTCGCTCACGCTCGACGGGCGCCGCCACTTCTTCGGCTTCGACCACCGCAGCGACCTGGTCGTCTCGCCCCTCATCGAGGACCCGGACGCCATGGCCGCGTTCGCCGCCGCCCACCTGCGCCAGACCGACGGCCCGCACGATCCGGCCTACTGGGCGGTGCTGGTCGCCGACGCCGTCGACGGCTCCGACCTGGTCGGCGACAACGCCGACCGGACGTTCACCACCGACGGCCTGCGCACCGGGCTCCCCGAGCCGGGCGGCCATCTGCTCTACCTCCTCGACGCCGCCACCGACCTCGACGTGGAGACCGGCCTGCCCGCCGACGTCGACCGGGCCTGCGGGCGCCTGGGCCACGCCGGACCGCAGGACGACGACTTCGCCGACACCGTCGACCACTGCCTGGAGACCGTCATCGCCCACGGTCCGCTCCACCGTCCCGACGAGTGGACGGTCGTCCGCGGTCATCTCACCGCCGCGATCGCCGCCCTCCCCGGTAACTGGGGCCTGCTGTTCGGCCCCCTCGCCGAGGGCCTGGCCCGCACCGACTGAGCCACTGCCCCGGGTGGCCGCCCGCACACCGCTCCGCCGCGGGGGCCGGTCCTCCGGGGTACCGCCTCGTTGGGTCCCGTCGGGTGATCTCAGGGCGCGGGTTCCGCATCGGCCGGTCGGTTGCTCGCATAGTCGGACCGTCATACCCGCCGATGACCGGACGGTCCGACGATGCGATTTCCGCGCCGAGAGTTTCTCACCGCCGCCACCGCCCTGCTGCTCGCCCTCACGGGGTGCGGGGCACCGCAGGCCCGGCAGACCGCGCCGTCGCCGCTGCGCGATCCCGGCTCCGCGGCCACGCCGACCCCGTCGGGGCCACGGGCGTTCACCCTGGTCGCGACCGGGGACGTCCTGCCGCACACCGAGATCATCCGGCAGGCCGCGGAGGACGCCGGGGGCAACGGCTACGACTTCACCCCGATGCTCGCCGGCGTCAAGCCGGTCATCAGTGCCGCCGATCTGGCCATCTGCCACATGGAGACGGTGTACGGCCCCGACGGTGGGCCCTTCACCGGCTACCCGTCGTTCAAGTCGCCCCCGCAAATCGCCCGGGCGCTCAAGGACGCCGGATACAGCTCCTGCGACACCGCCTCCAACCACACGCTCGACGACGGACCCGCCGGCATCCGGCGCACGCTCGACGCCATGGACGCCGTCGGCCTCAAGCACACGGGCTCCGCCCGCGGCGCCGACGAGGCGGGCAGCCCCGCGCTGCTCACGGCAGGCGGCGCCACGGTGGCACAGCTCGCCTACACCTACGGCACCAACGGCATCACGCTGCCGCAGGGGCAGCCCTGGGCGGTCAACCTCATCGACCGGGAGCGGATCCTCACCGACGCCAGGACCGTCCGGGAGCAGGGGGCGGACATCGTGGTGGTCAGCCTCCACTGGGGCACCGAGTGGCAGGACGCCCCGAACGACCAGCAGCTCGCACTCGCCCGCGACCTGGCCGCCGAGCAGAGCCCAGGCCGGCCCGACATCGATCTGATCCTCGGCACCCACGCCCACATCCCGCAGGCGTACGAGAAGATCGGCGACACCTGGACGGTCTACGGCCTGGGCGACCAGCTCGCCGGACACATGTTCAACCACACCGGCGCGGAGGACCCGCGCGGGAACTGGAGCTCGATCGCCCGGTTCACCTTCTCGCCACCGACCCGGCCCGGGCAGCGGTGGGCCGTCACCAAGGCCGAGTTCGTCCCGCAGCTGACGGACCTCGGCCCGCCCTACCGGGTCCTCGACCTGACCGAGGCCCTCCACCGCACCCCCGGCCGCGGCGACTACGCCCGGGCCCTGGAGCACATCCGGACGGTCGTGCTGAGCCGCGGCGGCGCCTCGGCAGGGCTGACCACGGCCCCCTGAGCGGACCGGCACCCGAACCGTCCCGCGTGCACGGACGGCACCGCAGCCGTCCGACGCGCACCACTCCCGGTGTCACGCCAACAGCGCCTCGAACCGGTACTCGGGCGCGGTCAGGGGCTGCTCGGACCAGATGACCTTGCCCCGGGCCGTGTACCTGGTGCCCCACCGCTCGGCCAGCTGCGCCACCAGGAACAGGCCCCGGCCGCCCTCGTCCGTGGTGGCGGCGTAGCGCAGGTGGGGGGCGGTGCTGCTGCCGTCGGAGACCTCGCAGACCAGGCTGCTGTCCTTCAGCAGCCGCACCCGGATCGGCTCGGCGCCGTAGCGGATGGCGTTGGTGATCAGCTCGCTGAGGATCAGCTCGGCCGTGAAGGTCAGCTCCTCCAGTCCCCAGGCCGTCAGCCGCTCGACGCACTCGTTGCGGACGCGGGACACGGCGGCGAAGTCGAACGGCACGTCCCAGACGGCCACGCGGTCGGGATCGAGCAGCCGGGTGCGCGCGACGAGGAGGGCGATGTCGTCGCTGCGCCGCGGTGGGACCAGCGCGTCGAACACGGCCCGGCAGGTGTCCTCCGGGGACCGGTGGTCCTGGGCGCCGGTCAGCGACCGGCGCAGCTCGTCGAGCCCGGTGCCGAGGTCCCGGTCGCGGTTCTCCACCAGCCCGTCGGTGTAGAGGACGAGCGCGGTTCCGGGTTCCAGCCGCAGCTCGGTGGTCTCGAAGGGCAGTCCGCCCACGCCGAGCGGCGGGCCGGCCGGCAGGTCGGCGAACTCGACACTGCCGTCGGGGTGGACCAGCGCGGGCGGGGGGTGTCCCGCCCGCGCCATGCTGCACTGGCCGGAGACCGGATCGTAGATCGCGTACAGGCAGGTCGCCCCGGTGACGGGCGCGTTCTTGCCCTCCTCCGCCGTCCCGGCCTCCTCGTCCTGGTCGAGTCGGGTGACCAGCTCGTCGAGGCGGGCGATCAGTTCGTCCGGGGGCAGGTCGAGGGCGGAGAAGTTGAGCACGGCGGTGCGCAGCCGGCCCATGGTGGCGGCGGCGTGCAGGCCGTGGCCGACGACGTCGCCGACGACCAGGGCCACCCGGAAGCCGGGCAGCGGGATGACGTCGAACCAGTCCCCGCCGACCCCGCGCAGCGCGGGCAGGTAGCGGTAGGCCACCTCCATGGCGCTCTGCTCGGGCAGCCCCCGGGGCAGCAGGCTGCGCTGCAGCGTCTCGGCCATCCTGTGCTCACGGGTGTAGCGGCGGGCGTTGTCCACGCAGATCGCCGTGCGGGCCACCAGTTCCTCGACGACGGAGAGGTCCTCGTCGTCGAACGGCGCGGATTCACCGGCCCGCCAGAAGTTGACCGTGCCCAGGGTCAGGCCGCGCGCCCGCAGCGGCGAGGTGATCAGCGAGTGCGTCCCGTACCGGAGCACCGGGTCGGCGGCCTCCGGGGCGCCCGCCCCCCGGGCCCGCTCATGGCGCAGGTCGTCGGCCAGCGCGGCGGGCCCGGTCTTCAGGACGGTCTCGTGCGGGGCACCGGGGAGCGGGCTGAGCTCCGTGCCCACGGGCATGAACGGCCAGTCCTCGCCGCGGCCGCCGGTGGCCGCGCGGTGGAGTCGCGGGCCGTGCTCGATGCCGAGGTCCGGGTACAGCTCCTCGCCGCGCAGCACGGGCTCGGCGAGGTCGACCGTCGTGAAGTCCGCGAACCGCGGAACGACCACGTCGGCCAGCTCCTGCGCGGTCCGTGTCACGTCCAGGGTGGTGCCCACGCGCAGCCCCGCGTCGTAGAGCAGTTGCAGCCGGGCCCGGGCCGCCTCGGCCTGCCCGGCCAGTGCCCGCAGGTCGGTGGTGTCCCGGACGGTCGCGACGCTGCCGGACCCGCCGCCGAACGGTGCGGTGGGGCGGTTGTTGACGGCGAGCAGCCGGTCCCCGGCCCGGTGCACCTCGTCGGTCGCGGTGCGCCCGGAGGCCAGCAGCCCGGCCAGTCCTGGGTCGAGCCCGAGTTCGTCGACCGACCGCCCTTCCACCCGGGGCGGCAGCTCCAGCAGTCGCCGGGCCTCGTCGTTCGCCAGCAGGACCCGCCCGTCCCCGCCGACGATCAGCACGCCCTCGCGGACCGCGTGCAGCACCGCGTCGTGGTGCTCGTACATCCGCGTCATCTCGGCCGGGCCCAGGCCGTGCGTCTGGCGCCGCAGCCGCCGCCGCACCAGCAGCGCCCCGCCCATGCCGACCGCGAGCGCGACCGCCGCGCCGCCGAACAGCAGCGGCAGCTGCCGGGTCACCGCCGTGCCCACGTGCGCGACGGTGATTCCGACCCCGACCGCTCCGGCGACCGAGCCGTCCGGCCGGGTGACCGGCGCTCCGGACTCCACCACCCGCCCGACGGGCGTCTGGAAGCTGTCGGTGGTCGGCCCCATGAGGGAGCGCGCGAACGGGCCGATCACGTGCTTCCCGACCAGGTCGGGGGTCTGGGCCGTGTAGCGGATCCCCTCCGGGTTGGCGAACACGACGTAGTCGAAGCCGCCCTGCATCACGATCTTGTCGGCCAGCGGCTGCAGCACCGCGGTCGGATCGGGCCCGTCCATCGCGCTCACCACACCGGGAGCCTGCGCCAGGGCGACGGCCGCGGCACGGGTACGGCCCGCGGCCACGCCCGTGGCGTAGCTCCGGGCCTGCAGGACGAGCGTCGTCAGCGCGGCTCCGACCAGCAGCGCCACCACGACCAGCAGACACACGAACACCTGGCCGGCGACGCTGCGCACCCGCAGCCGCGAGCGCAGACCGCCCCGGGGCGGCCGCTCCTGCCCGGGTCCGCCCGGGTCCGTACCCGCGGCGTCATGGCCGTCCGCTGCGCGCATCGGCCCGGATCAGCTTTCGGCGCGGTCGTTCATACGGGTCTCCCGTCGTCCGACGGCTGAGAGGAGTTCCGAGGCAGTGGCACCATCCTCGGCCGGACGCCGCCTCGGCCTTCAGCCTAGTACCGGGCCCTCGGCCGTGCCTCCACAGCCGCCGGGGCCCAGGGCCGCACGGGCGGCGCGGGGCCCAGCTGCCGCCTGCGGTCGTCCGACCCCGCCGGGGAGCGGGCAGGCGCCTCCCGGGTCCACCGGGACGGGCCGTCCTGCTCCTCGTGCCCCGACCGGGCCGGGCCGGTGCCGCCCCGGGCGGATGCCTGTCGACGGCTGTCGGGCCGGGCCGGTGCCGGATCGACGGCTGGAGGCTTCCACCTCTCCTCTCCCGCCCCCTGGAAGCAGGGCCGACGCCCTGTCAAACTGCCTGCCTCACAGCCTACTTGGAGAGGAACGAGCCATGACGAACGGCGACGCGCACAGACCGCCGGCGCACCGGCTACGGGCACTGCTCAGCCTGCTGGTCCTGGCCGCGGCCGCGCTGCTGGCCGGCCCGGTGCCGTCCGCCGCGGCGGCGGGCGGCGAGGCGGAGGCGTACTACATCGGGGACGACGGGGGCCTGTGGAGCTACCAGTACTCGGACACCGCCGGCAGCTGGAGCACGGCCGCGCGGCGCGGGCCGGCCGCGCTCGCCCCGCCGGGCGCGCGGGTGGCGGCGGTGCGGACCCCCGGCCATCGGCCCGCGGTCTACTTCACCGCGACGGACGGCTCGCTGTACGAGTACTGCGCGGACAACCCGGGCTCGGCGCCGTTCTCGATCAGCGGTCCGGCCACGGCCGAGCCCGGCGGGCGGATCACCGCCACGTGGGCGGGCACCCGGCTGACCCTTTTCACCGGTGCCTGGACGGGCGCCACGGCGGCGGCACCGGCGGTCCCGCAGTTCACCGACGCGTGCCTCCCGATGACCGTGGACTGGCGCCAGCTCCCCGCCCCCGCCCTTCCGTCCTCGGAGGCGGCCTCCCTCGCCGTCACCGGCCGCGCCGGGATCTTCACGGTCGGCGACAGCGGCGGGGTGACCGTCGGCTGGACGTCGCAGGCCACCGGCGGGCTGACCAGCTACACCATCGCCCCGGCGGGCAGCGCCCGACCGGGCGGCGGCATCGCGGTGGCCCCCGGCACCACCTCCGGCACCGTGTCGGTGTTCTTCGCCGGCCGTGACGGACGGCTCAACCTGGCGACGGTCGGCGCGGGGGCCGGGCGCATCGGCTCGCTCCAGGCGAACACCACCGCTCCGACGGGCAGCGTCCCGGACGGCGCCGTCGTCTCGGCGGCCAGGAACGCGGCCGGCACCGCCGTCGGCTACGTCGCCGCCGACGGCTCCATCACCCTCGCCCACCTGTCCTCCGCGGGCCTGTGGCAGAGCACCGAGGCGATCAGCGCCACCGGCTTCTCCAACCCCGGCAGCTCGGTGGCCGTCTCGGACGTCGACGGCTACCCGGCCTGCGGCACCAACGGCCCCCGGGTCGTCCACTTCGGCCCCGTCCGCGGCCCGTCCCCCGATCCGTGGGTCGCGGCCGGCCTGAACGCGACCGTCGGCGCCGCCATGACTTTCGTGTAGGCGCGACACGACAGATCCGACGAGTCGGGCCGGTTCGGCGCGAGGGGCCCGGCTGTGCGGGGATGTGTGCTGCGGTGTGCGGACGTCCTCGGGCGCACCGCGGGGCGCCCGAGGGTGCCGAGGGTACCGGGGGTGCCGGGGGTGCCGGGGGTGCCGGCGGCTGAGCGTCGGCACCCCCTGGCGGTGCCCCGTGGCGGCGGCGTCCGCGGGGCTCAGCCCCGGCTCGCCCGGGCGTGCCGGATGCCGGTGAGCGCGGTCGGGGCGCCACCGAGCCACCAGGTGGGGTCGGCGCTGCCGTCGGTGGTGCGGCCGTCGCGGTGGACGTAGTGGCGCACGTCCCGTCCGGGGTCGGCGAACTCGCCGGCGAGGGCCCGCTGCAGCCACTCCGCCCCGAACCGGAAGGCCTCGGCCGCCACTCCCCCGAGCGGGTGGAACTCGTCCTCGTAGACCCGCAGTTCCTTCGGCGCCCGGACCCGCTCGAAGCTCTCCAGCGCCTGGCCGAGGTCGGTGAGCTCGTCGAACTCGCCGATCCCGTACAGCACCGGGCAGGTGATGTCGGCCACCAGGTCGCCCAGCGGCATCCGCCGGGCCAGGTCGCGGTCGAAGGCCTCCTCGTCGGTGTACCCGGCCATGAACATGTAGTTGTTCTTGAAGGTCGGCTGAGCGCGCTCGAAGATCGTCGCGAAGTCCCCGGTGACGGCCTCGAAGGCGGCGAGCGCGGCCAGCCGACGGTCGGTGGCGGCGGCCCGGGATCCCCAGTAGCCGCTCATCGAGATGCCGAACATGCCGATCCGCTCGGCGTCGACCTCCGGGAGCGCGGCCAGGTGGTCGAGGTAACGGCCGATCGCCCGCTCGTAGTTGCCGAGGTCGACGGTCAGCCCGCCGGCGCGGCTCTCGCCCTGGCCCGGCCCCTCGATGGACAGCGCGACCATGCCGCGCGAGGTGTAGTAGCGCTCGGCCGCCCAGATGTAGTCCTCCTTGATCATGTCCATCCCAGGGCCGAGGATGACGGCCGGCGCGTTCTCGACCGGTCCGGCCGGAAGGTGCAGCAGGGCGAAGATCCGCGAGCCCTCGAAGTCCAGTTCCACCCGCCGCACCCGGCCGTCGCGCAGCGCGCCCAGGCGCTCCACGCAGTGATCGGCGCGCCGGCGCATGGCCGTCTTGCGCGGGTCGGCCGCGTCGAAGATCGAGTACTGCGCCCGGCCCCACATCACCGCCGCCCGCAGGTAGAGGTCGGCGGCGGTCTGCGCGAACCCGCCGCGCTCGTGGTGGGCGGCGCGCTCCTCGGCCTGGCCGGCCACCGTCGCCCACGCCTTGGGCAGCATCGCGCCGCTCCTGACCAGCGCGAAGACCTTGGCGAAGTCGGTGTGGTCGTGGCCCAGCTGCTCCATGGTCCCGACGGCCTCGGGGTGCAGCGCGTCGAAGCCGCCCTGGGCGAGGGCGGTGTCCAGGGCCCAGGTCTGGCCGGTGGAACGGATGGTCATGGGTATCCTCCTGGGGATCCGCTCAGCATTTGGCTAAGCACTTAATGAATAAGTACTTAGCCATTAAGTACTGAGGCTAGGCTGCTGTCAACCCGCCGAGGAGGACCGACCATGGCCGAGACGCCACCCACCGACGACCGCGCCCGGGCACTCGACCGCCTGGCCCGCGCCGCCTACCGGCTCAGCGCCGCCGACGCCCGGCTGCGCGGACGCGCCACCCGCACCCCGGGCGCGCTCTCCCTCACCCACGCCCGGGCCCTGCGCACCCTGGCCGAACAGGGGCCCCTCACCATCAGCGGGCTCGCCGCCGCCACCGAGACCACCGGCGCCGCCACCACCCAGCTGGTCAACGGCCTGGTCACGGCCGGCTACGTCACCCGCACCCGCCAGCCCGAGGACAAGCGCTCCGTCCTGGTCGCCCTCACCGACACCGGCCGGGACCGGCACGACCAGCGCCAGAACGCACTGGCCGAGGCCCTGCACACCGATCTGGACGACTACGACGACGACGCCCTCGACCGGGCCGCCGAGGTGCTGCAGCGGCTGTCCGCCGTCTACGACCGGCTGTGAGACCGCCGGCCGGTCCGAAAACCGCACCCGGGACGTCCGGCTCCCCTTGCCGTCACCGACTTTGACGATTCATCGGAAATCCGCACGGATACCGTTGGGATCTCAGTGCCGAACCGACGACCCTGGCCGCCGCCGGCGCCGCCCGGCCGGTGGAGGCGATCATGGCCGACACCTTGGGCGCCGGGTCCTGCCGGCGCCCACCGCCGACCCGGCCACTGTGTTCGACGCCGTGCGCGGCACGGGCCCGGTCCTCGCCGTGGACCAGTTCGAGGAGGTCGTCACCTCGGCGCCGACGAGGCCGAACGGGTGGCCCCGTCTGCCGTCATCGACGGTGACGCGCCGGGAAGGGTGCGGGTTCGCTGTCGGCGGAGACGGGGGCGCCCCGCACACGGATTCCGTGCGGGGCGCCCGCTCGTGTGCAAGGGGTCAGGCGAGGCGGATGCGCTCCGCCTGCGGGCCCTTCGGGCCCTGCACGACGTCGAAGGTCACCTTCTGACCCTCCTGGAGTTCACGGAAGCCCTGAGCGTCGATGTTCGAGTAGTGGGCGAACACGTCGGGGCCGCCGCCGTCCTGCTCGATGAAGCCGAAGCCCTTCTCGGCGTTGAACCACTTCACGGTGCCGGTGGCCATGCTCTTCTCCTTCGTGGGGACTGATCGGGTCCCACGGGTGCGGGCCCGGAGATGATCGCCTTGGTCCGGAGAGGCATTGAGCAATGAGAACGCCCACGGCGGGTAACCGCGGGCGAGAACTTCGGAACCACGACTGCTTGATCAAAACGTTACACCGCAGAACATCCCGCGGCCAGGAAGTCCAACCGCGGGCGAAGCGGCGTGGTTGTCGCACCCGCAGGCGATGAGGTCGGCGTCGACCCGCCGGACGCCACCCACCGGGGCGGGGCTCCCTACTCGAAGAGATGCGGGAGGCCCGGAACCGGCAGACCCTTGGAGGAGATCCGACCTCCGAGGAGAGCGATGACCGGTGCCAGTGCCTCACGGGAACCGAGCGTCATGGTGCACATGTCGATCTCCGGTGCGCCAGCGGTGGCGAACGTCGTCGCCGACACGGTGGGGCAGTCGTTCGGGCTTATCGCCGTCCCTGGTCCTGGCTCCGCGGGGGACTATGTCTCCCTCGCCGATCAGGTGGTCCACACCCGCTGGCAGGTGGACACGTCGGCGCCGATCGCGGAGACCCCCGCCCGACCGGTTGCCCACGCAGATGCCGGTTCCGGCCCGGTGAAGGTGGAGCTCGGTGGCAGAGCCGACGCCGTGGCCAAGGTCGCGGCGCTGATCCGCGCCCGTTTCCGCACCGGACCCCCGGCGGGATTCTCCCAGGCGTTCGAAGTGTGGCCGGGGAGTCCACCGGACGCCACAGACCGGCCATGACCGAAGCGGCATGCGTGGCCGTACTCGGGTCACGGCCGACGGACACCGTCCTCGCATGCCGGGTCGGCGGGGGGACGGACGGACACGGCCGCGCACTCCTCGGATCTGTCGGCCCACCGACCGCCGGTGGTCGGCCGACCTCGTCGTCACCCCTCGGCCGGAGCCTGCTCAGGGCCCAACAGGCCGCATTCCACTGTCGGTCAGGCAGAGGTTGCCGAACAACATCCACCAGCTCCCGGGCCGGACCGGCCGTCGGCCTCCCGCGGGCCGTCCACCGACCCGCCACGGCCACCCGGCCGCCCGACCGCCCGGTCCCGTCAGGGCGTCTGGACCGAGGCGCCCAGCCGGTAGTCGTGCGCGGTGAACGCGGCGGCGACCGCGAAGCGGTCCGCCCGGACGAGCGTCTGCCGCCACTCGATCGGACGCCCGTCGGTGTCGCGGCCGAGCCGGTCGATCGCCAGCAGCGCGGTGGTCGCGGGGCAGTCGAGCAGGATGCGCTCCCCCCGGCCGGGGACCACCGCGCGGATGCGTTCCCAGCCGCCGCGGATGCTGCGGCCGCAGTGGCGTTCGAGCTCGTCGTAGAGCGAGGTGTGGGTGAAGTCGACGTCCAGCAGCGGGTGGGCCACGTCCGCGGGGAGCCAGATCCGGTCGACGGCCAGCGGTTCCTCGTCCGCCAGGCGGACACGTTCGAGGTAGACCAGCGGCGTGGACTCCTCCAGTCCCAGGCGGGCCGCGATGACGCCGTCGGCGCGCCGGTCGAGCGCGCGCACGACGCTGCGCTGGACGGCACCGACCTCCTCGACCGAGCGGAACAGGCTGTACGCCTCACCGATGTCCTGCTCCAGGGGGCGGCTCGCGGTGAACCGCGAGGCCTTGCCGCGCTGAGCGGTGACGAGGCCCTCCTCACGGAGCTTGCGCAGGGCCTCGCGGACCGTGTGCCGGCTGACCCGGTACTCGGCGACGAGGTCGTGCTCGCCGGGGAAGACGTCGTGGAACTCGCCCTCGTCGAGCCGGCGCAGCAGGTCGGCGCGCAGCTGCGCCCAGAGCGGACTGCCCGCGGCCCGGGCGAGGGGCCGGGGGCCGGGGCCGGGACCGGGCGCGGAGGTCACGGCGCCCTCCTGGGAGTCAGGGGTCGGGTGGGTGGTGCGGGACACGAGGTGAATGTACGTACCTTCGGGGGGACAGCACAAAATCGGTGCCTGCCTGGCACCGACGGGCACCGCCGGGTGGCGACCGGCGGAAGGCGACCGCCGTCCGGACCCGAGGTGTCCGGGCGGCGGTCGCCGCGCTCACGCGGAGGCCGTCAGGCGAAGGAGCCGATCAGCATGAAGGCCGCCACCGCGAGCAGGACGACGGCGAAGGCCCGCTGCAGGGCCGCGCCGGAGAGCTTGGCCGCCAGTCGCTTGCCGTCCCAGGCGCCGAGGACCGCGGCGCCCACGAACGGCCCGAAGACCGCCGGGTCGACGGAGATGTCCGTGACCGTCAGGCGGGTGCCGAGGGAGACCACCGAGTTGACGACGATGACCACCAGGCTGGTACCGACGGCCTTGCGCATCGGCAGCCGGAGCACCGACACCAGCGCGGGCACCGCGAGGAAGCCGCCGCCGACTCCCAGCAGGCCGGTCACCGCCCCGAGGCCCGCGCCGGCCGCGACCGTGCTCAGGTGCCCGTCCCGGCCGGCCGGTTT
>NZ_JBHVJT010000089.1:30709-40276 GCF_042798815.1 Kitasatospora sp. NPDC057738
CCGGCCGGCTGGTTTCGCGGACGGAGCGGCGCCGCGGCCGTCCCCGGCCTCCCCGCCTTCCGCGGCCGCCCCGGTCTCCCCGGCCTCCCCGCCTTCCGCGGCCGCCCCGCCCGGAACGCGCCGCGCGCTTCGGGCGCCGCGCAGCATCACCGCGGCGGCCAGCGCGGCCAGGACGGCGAACGCGGAGGTCAGCACCGGCTGCGGGATGCGGTGGGCGAGCACGGACGCCCCGATGGCGGGGAGCACGCCGGCCGCGGCGAACAGTGCGCCGGTGCGCCACTGGACGGTGCCGCTGCCCGCGTGGCGGGTCAGCGCGGTGACGGAGGTGGCGGTGACGATGACCAGGCTGGTGGTCCCGGCGTCGGAGGGCGACAGGCCCAGCAGGTACACCAGGGCCGGGACCGCGAGCACTCCCCCGCCGCCGCCCAGCGCGCCGAGGGCCACGCCGACCACGGCTCCACAGAGCAGAGCGGTGATCAGGACGCTCACGCCGTGACGCCGTCCGCGGCCTGGCCGGCGGGGCGCACGACCTCGCCGTTCCAGGCGGCGAAGCCGCCGCGCAGGTCGACGGCCTCGAAGCCGCGGGCGCGCAGCACGGACGCGGCCACCGAGGAGCGGTTGCCGCCCGCGCAGATGACGGTCAGCGGCTGATCGGTCGGCAGTTCGCCCAGGCGGGCGAGCAGTTCGGGCAGCGGGAGGAGCCGGGCGCCGGGGAGGGTGCCCTTGTCCTGCGTCTCGCCCGGGCCGCGTACGTCCAGCAGCGTGAAGTCGGCTTCGCCCTCGACGAGTTGACCGTCGGTGGAGCGGGCGAGGGAGCGGGCGAGGTCGTCGGCGTCCACGCGCGCGACCGAGGTCAGGTGCGCGGCGTCGATCGCCTCGACGGCGGTGCCCAGGGCGCCCAGGACGCGGTCGAAGCCGATCCGGGCGAGGCGGGTCCGGGCCTCGATCGCCGTGTCCGGGTCGCCGCACAGGACGACGGCGTCCTGGGCGTCGAGCACCTGGCCGGCGAGTTCGGCGAACCGGCCGCCGAGGGGGATGTTGACCGCGCCGTGCAGGTGGGCGGCGGCGAACGCCTCCGGATCCCTGGTGTCCAGCACGGTGGCGCCGCCCGCCCGGGCCTGGAGGAACGCCTCCGGGGTGAGCGGCGGGACGGGGGTGTCCTCGTCCAGGACCGGACGGGCCTGGCGGTTGCGCACCGAGGTGAACGCGAAGTAGGCGGGCGCGGCGGGCTGGCCGGCGGTCACCACGGCGACGAACTCGTCCTCGGTCATGTCGGCCAGGGCGTAGTTGCCGCGGCGCTGGTTGCCGATCGTGCAGCTCAGCTCGGTGGAGAGGTTCTTGCCGCAGGCCGAGCCGGCGCCGTGCGCCGGGTAGACGCGCGTGTCGTCGGGGAGGGTCAGCAGGGCCCGGGTGGAGCGGTACAGCAGGCGGGCCATCTCCTCGGCGGACCGCCCGCGCGAGCTGAGCAGGTCGGGGCGGCCGACGTCGCCGATGAACAGCGTGTCGCCGGTGAGCACACCGAACGGGACGGCGTCACCGGCGTGTTCGCGCACGAGGACGCAGATCGATTCGGGGGTGTGGCCCGGGGTGTGCAGGATCTCCAGGTCGACCTCGCCGAGGCCGATCCGCTCGCCGTCGCCCAGGGGGTCGGTGTCGAAGTCCAGCGCGGCGGCGGAGCCGTAGGAGATGCGCGCGCCGGTGCGCTCGGCGAGTTCCAGGTGGCCGGAGAGGAAGTCCGCGTGGATGTGGGTCTCGATGACCCGCTCGATGGTCAGTCCGTGCTGTTCGGCGGCGGCGAGGTACTCGCGGACGTCGCGCTGGGGGTCGACCACGACGGCCCGGCCGGTGGTGCGGTCACCGACGAGGTACGAGGCGTGGGAGAGGCAGTCGAGGTAGAACTGCACGAAGACCAGTGGTCCGGCGGGCGTCGTCATCCGGGGCTCCTGAGGGTGGAGGGTGGCTGCGCCCCGCGGCCTTGGGGGCGGGGCGTGGGTACGGGCGGGCGTGGGTACGGGCGGATGCGGGCACGGGCGGGATGTCGCCCGGCAGCACGCCGTGGGCGCGCGAAGGGCCGCGCCGGCGGGAGGCCCGAGTGGTGGGCCGTACGGGAGATCCGGGGCGCGCGGGCGCCCGGGGGTGCGTGACCGCGAGGGTCAGGCAAGCCCGCGGAGCATGAGGTTCCAGTAGAGGAACGGCAGCCCGCGCCGCTTGAGGTACCACATGTCGGTGCGCTCGCGGACGGTGTTGATCACCGGGATCGACGGGGCGGGCCGCCCGCTGTAGTCGAACTCGGCGAGCAGCATCTTGTTGCGGGCGGTGGTCAGCGGGCAGGAGGCGTAGCCGTCGTACGCGGCCTCGGGCTCGCGGCCGTCGAGGGTGGCGAGGAGGTTCTCGACGAGCACCGGGGCCTGCTTGCGCACCGCGGCGCCGGTCTTGGAGTTCGGGGAGGATCCGGCGTCACCGAGCGCCCACACGTTGGGGTGACGGACGTGCCGCATGGTGTACTTGTCGATCTCGACGTAGCCGGCCGGGTCGTCGGCACCGGCGAGCGGGCCGCGCTTGATCCAGTCCGGGGCGCTCTGCGGCGGCACCAGGTGGGCGACGTCGTACGGCAGGGTCGTCCTGCCCCCGGTCCCCAGATCGGTGACGACCACCTCGCGGGCCTCCGGGCGCACCTCGGTGACCTCGCTCCCGTAGTGGACCTTGATGCCGTAGCGGCGGACCACGCCTTCGAGGACGCGGGCGAACTCCGGGACGCCGAAGATGGCGGTGCCGGGGATCACCAGGTGGACGTCGATCCTGCCGAGCACGCCCTCCCTGCGCCAGTGGTCGGCGGCCAGGTAGGCGATCTTCTGCGGGGCGCCGCCGCACTTGATGGCTCCCGCGGGCATGCTGAACACCGCGCTGCCGGAGCGGGTCCCGCGGATGAAGCGCCAGGTCGCGGGGGCGTGCTGCGGCAGGTAGTTGCTGGACAGTCCGTCCTGGCCGAGCCCGGCTTCCAGGCCCGGTATCCGGTCCCAGTCCAGTTGGATGCCGGGGCAGACCACGAGGTGGTCGTAGGAGACCGTGCCGCCGTCGTCCAGCGCCACCTCCCGGGCCTCGGGGTCGACGGCGACCGCGGCGCGGCGTATCCACTGCACGCCCTTCGGCATGACGGACGCCTGGGGCCGGATGCTCTCCGCCAGCGGCGCCCGGCCTCCGCCGACCAGCGTCCACAGCGGCTGGTAGTAGTGATGACCGCTCGGATCGAGCACCGCGACGTCCCGCTGGCCGGCGCGGCGCAGCCGGGCCGCGACCGAGATCCCCGCGGTCCCGCCGCCGATGATCACGATCCGGTGATGCCTGGTTATCAAGTGGACCCTCCCTGGCGAAATGTACGGACATTAAGCTAGGTCGGACCCGCCACGGACCGCAAGCCATTGTCCGTACATTTGCCTCCGGGGCACGGCGCCGCCCTGATCGACCGCCACGGGCGGCGTCCGGCCGACGTGCCGAACGGGACTTGCACGGATTCCCCGACACCCGGCAGCGCATGATGAAACGATGAACGGGCCATGGTCAGGCCCGACTTGGAGGTCGTCGTTGCCGGGTGACAAGCGGAGCGTCCAGGAGAGAGCCGTGCCCACCGCACGCATCACCCCCGGCGACTTCCCCACCAGCCCGCTCGCCCTGCGCTTCGCCGACCCCGCCGGACAGGCCCCGGCCCGCGCCTTCGCCGCCGGGCAGGCGGCCGCCGCCACCGAAGCGGCCGGCCTGCTGGCCCGGATGTGGGAGACCGCCGGGGACCGGCCCGCCCGGGTCGCCGCGCTGGCCACCGTCCACGCGCGGCTGGTCGACTGGCGCTACCGCCCCGCCGTCACGATGGGCCCGCCTCCCGGCATCGCCGGCACCGCCTTCAACCCGGAGCGCTTCCGCACCCCGATCCGGGAGGGCGACACCAACTACGACCGCCTCGGCGAGGTCGGCCGTCTGCGCGAGGGCGCTCGATGGGACCGGACCACCCGCACCTACACCGGCGGCCGCGCGACCCCGGCCTGGGAGGCCATGCTCCGCTACGGCCGTCTCGCCGAGCGGCGCTTCGCCGCCGAGGGCGTCACGGGCGACATCCTCCAGAACCGGGTGCTCCTGCCGGACGGACGGCGGATCGCCGGCAACCGCCTCCTGCGGGGAGACGCCGCCCGCCGCACCGACGCCGAACTCGTCGCCCGGTACGCGGCCCGCGGCCTGGACACCTCCTGGATCGAGAGCGGCGGCACGCCGATCTACACCGCCACCCCCGCGCCTCGGGACGGCGCCGTCCTGCACGCCGCCGCCCTGGACCTCCTGGCCCGCCCCCGCCTCACCACCGAGGACTACCTGCTGGCCCGCTACCTGCTCTTCCAGGCCCCGCGGACCAAGAAGGGGAGCGACGCCGTGACCAGGACGTTCATCGTCGCGGTCGGCGCCGTCGCCCTCCCCGGCACCGCACCCGCCCTGCCCGAGGACATCGACCTGCGCAGCTACGTCCTCGGCCGGCCCCGCTTCCGCCCGTAGCCGGGCAGCGCCCGCACGGCTCGCCGACCGCCCCGGTCGGCCCCGCCCGAACTCGCCCCGGCCCGACCTGCCCCCGGAGCCGAGCTGCCCCAGGACCCGAGCTGCCCCCGGGCCCCAGGATAATGATCTTGTTTGTCGGGCGGGGCCGAGCGAGGACGGGCGGCATGCGGATCAAGGTTCTGGGGCCTCTCCAGGTCGTACGGGGAGAGGACGGGCGCACCGTCGAGGTCGGCGGGGCGCGGCTGCGGCTGCTGCTGGTCCGGCTGGCCCTCGACCCCGGGCGGGTGGTCACCCGCGAGCGGCTGGTCGACGACCTCTGGGGGGACACGCCACCGGATGAGCCCGCCGGCGCCGTGCAGTCCCTGGTCTCCCGGCTCCGCCGGGCGCTGGGGGCGGACCGGACGGTGATCGGCTCGCATCCCGCCGGGTACCTGCTCGACCTGCCCCGGGCGAGCGTGGACGCCTGGGACTTCGAGCAGCGCGTGACGGCCGGGCGGGCGGCGCTGGCGGCGGGCGGGTTCGCCGAGGCGGCCACCGTGCTGGGCGAGGCGGTGAAGCTGTGGCGCGGGGCACCGTTCACGGAGGCCGAGGGCGCCGGATTCGCCGCCGCACCGGCGGCCCGGCTGGCCGAACTGCGGCTGTCGGCGGCCGAGGACCACGCGGACGCGGTCCTCGCGCTCGGCGCGGCCGACCGGGTGCCGGGACTGGTCGCGGAGCTCACCGAACTCTGCGCGGCCAACCCGCTGCGCGAGCGGGCCGCGGCCCGTCTGATGCGCGCGCTGGAGACGAACGGGCAGCAGGCCGCGGCGCTGGAGGTGTTCGAACGCACCCGGCGGGCGCTGGCCGGGGAACTGGGCGCCGACCCGTCCGCCGAACTGCGGGACGTCCACCTGCGGGTGCTGTCCGGCGCCGAGCCGCCGAGGTCAGGACCTGCCCCGGCGCCCGTGGGCAGTCCGGCCGGACGCGCCGCGCTGCCCACCTGGCTGACCGGCCTGGTCGGCCGCGACGACGCGGTGACGGCGATCCGGGAGCGGCTCGGCCGGTCGCGCCTGGTGACGCTCACCGGGCCGGGCGGCGTCGGCAAGACCCGGCTGGCGGTCGCGGTCGCGGCCGCCGCGCCTGTCGGAACCGACGTACGGCTGGCGGAACTGGCCGATGTCAGCATCCCCGACGTCAACGCCCCCGACGTCGGCACCCCCGACGCGGTGGCCCGGGCCGTCCTGACGGCGGTCCGTCCGCCGCAGGACTCCGGGGTGCCGGCGGACGGACCGCCCGTCGGCACCCCGGCCGGCGATCCGGTCGACCGCATCGTCCGCGCGTTGGAGGGCCGCGAGACCCTGCTCGTCCTGGACAACTGCGAACACGTGGTCGTGGCCGCGGCCCGGCTGGCCCACCGACTGCTGACCGCCGTGCCGGGCCTCACCGTGCTGGCCACCAGCCGGGAACCGCTCGGGCTGGCCGGCGAGACCCTCTGGCCGGTACCCCCGCTCGCCGTACCCCCGCCGGCCACCACCGCGGAGGAGGCGCTCGCCCACCCCGCCGTCGCCCTGTTCGCCGAACGGGCCGCCGCGGCGGCCCCGGACTTCACCCTCGACCGGAACACCGTCGAGCCCGTCGTCCGGATCTGCCGGGAACTGGACGGCCTCCCGCTCGCCCTGGAGCTGGCGGCGGCACGACTGCGCTCCCTCGGCCCCGGGCACCTCGCGGCGCGGCTGCACGACCGGCTCCGGCTGCTGGACCGGGGCCCCCGCACCGCCCCCGGCCGGCATCGCACGCTGCGCGCCGTCATCGGCTGGAGCTGGGACCTGCTCGACGAGGACGAACGCGTCCTGCTGCGGCGGCTGTCGGTGTTCGCCGGCGGGGCGCTCCTGTCCGACGCCCACCGGGTCTGCTCCGGCCGTTGGCCGGGCGGTCCGGCACCGGACGTGGTGGCCGTGGAGGACCTGCTGGCGTCCCTGGTCGAGAAATCCCTGGTGGTGGCCACCGGCCGGGGCGGCGGGCCGCTGCGGTTCCGGCTGCTGGAGACCGTTCGCGAGTACGCCGCCGAACAGCTCGTCGCGGCCGGGGAGGCGGACCGGACCGGCGCCGAGCACCTGGGCCGCTACCTCGCCCTCGCCGAGACCGCCGAGCCCCGGTTGCGCACGGACGACCAGCTGAACCGGCTGGCCCGGCTGGACGCCGAGCACCTCAACCTGGACGCGGCGCTGCGCCGGGCGGTCGCCGTCGGCCCGCCGGAGCACGCGCTGCGGTTGGCGGCCGCCCGGATCTGGCCGTGGCTGATGCGCGGTCAGGGACACGAGGCCGGCGAGTGGACGACGGCCGTCCTCGCGGCTCACGGCCACACCCCGCCGCCCGGCCTGGAGCAGGCGCACGCGCTGTGCGTGATCCTCTCCGGGCTCACCGCGCCACTGCGGGACGCGGACGGGACGGCGGCCCCGGCCGAGGCGATGGGGCAGGCGCTGGTCACGGCGCTGGAGGCGGACCACCCGGTCGCGCTCGGGGCGGCGCTCCTGCTGGCCCTGGGCGGGCCGCCCGGGGCCACGAGCGCGGCGGCGGAGCGGTTCCTCGGGCATCCCGACGCCTGGGTCCGGGCCGGCGCCCATCTGGCGCTCGGCCGCGTCGAGCTGGGCGCCGGCCGGATCGCGGAGGCCGAGCACGGTCTGCGGACCGCGGTGGACGGCTTCCGGGCGCTCGGTGACCGCTGGGGCCTGGCGATGGCCCTGGTCACGCTGGCCGCGCTGCTGTCCGTCACCGGCGCGGCCGACGAGGCGCTGACCGCGCTCCTCCAGGCCCGCGACTGCGACGCCCGGATGGGCGGCGCCGGCGACGCCCCGCTGCCGCTGCTGCTGTCCGGCCGGCTGCGGACCCGGAACGGCGAGCCGGACGCGGCCCGGGCCGACCTGGAACGCGCGCTGGCCGCCGCCGTACGGGCGCGGGACCCGCACCTCCAGGCCGCGTCCCGCTACGCGCTCGGTGAACTCGCCAGAAGGACCGGCGACTTGACGGCGGCGCTGCGCGACCAGCAGGAGACGCTACGGAGGCTGGAGCGCCTCTCACCGGCCGACGCCGCGGCTCCCACCCGGCGGCACCTGCTCGCCCTGCTGCACACCAGCCTGGGCCGCATCCGGCTTCGCCTCCGCACGCCCGAGCAGGCCGCCGCGCTGCACCGCCGGGCACTGGAGCTGGCCGCGGAGGGCGGTGACCGGCCGGTCCGCGCCGACGTGCTGGAGGGCTTCGCCGAGTACTGCCTGGCCCAGGGCGAGCCGACCCGGGGCGCGGCCGCACTGGGCGCGGCGTACGCGCTGCGCGGAGCCCATGACGCGGGCGACCCGGAGCTGCGCGCCGTCCTGGACGGCTGCGCCGAGGCGCTCGGTGAGGACGGCTTCCGCAGCGCCTGGGAGCGCGGCCGGGCACTGTCGCGACCGGAGTCGCTGGCCCGGGAGGCAGGCTGACGGTTCCGCCGGGACGGTCGGCGAGGGAGCGTCCGACGGCCCGCACGGCCCGCACGACCCGCACGACCCGCACGGCGGACAGGTCCGCACGGCCCCGCTGCCGGGGCTGGGCGGACCGGTCGGCTCAGCCCGCGAAGGGCTGCCGGTCGGATGCGCAGACCGTCCCGCGCGCCGGGAGCACGCCGTCGATCAGGTAGCGCGTCTCGTACCGGGCCGCGCAGCCGCTGGGGTTGGCCAGGACCGTGTGGCCGTAGCCGTCGACGGTCAGCAGTTCGGCGCGGGCGAGCGACCGGGCCATGGCGCGGGACCCCTCGTACGGCATGCCCGGGTCCCCGGTGGCGGCGACGACCAGGATCGGCCGGGCGGTCGGGTGGTTCCACGGGCCGTCGTAGCGGTCGCGGTCCCGGACGGGCCAGTCGGCGCAGCGCTCCGCGGCCCACGCGAAGTACGGGCCGACCTCGCCGGAACGGGAGCGGGCAAGTGCTGCCTGGGCCGGGTAGTCGGCACCGGCCGGCGGGTTGGCACTGTCCGAGCACATCACCGCGAGCGCCTGGTCGGGGGACGCGTGGGAGACGGGCGGCAGCGGCGCGGCAGGTGCCTCGGTGGCGGTCCACAGGGCCTGGAGCGTGCCGCCGAGCCGGGACCAGCCCGTGCCGGGCAGGCCGGGGACGGGGTTCGCCGCGTAGAGCGACAGGACCGTCGTCTCCAGGGCCGAACCGGCGGTGAAGGTCGTGCCGGAGACGGCGACCGGCCGGGTCCGCAGCCGCTGGAGCAGCTCGGCGAACCGGTCACGCGTGGCGGTGGCCGTCCCGGCGGAGAAGGCGCACGCCTGCGGGCCGACCCGACCGCACCGGTCGAGGAAGGCGTCGAGGATCCGGCCGGCGGCCAGGTCGTTGCCGTTGCGCAGGAGGGTGCCCTCGGCCGCGGCCTGCCCGTTCCGGCCGGTGGACCAGGCCACCGGGTCCATGGCGCTGTCCAGGACCATGGCGCGGACCCGGCCGGGGAACAGGTTGGCGTAGGTGGCACCCAGGTAGCTGCCGTACGAGGTGCCCAGGTAGCTGAGCTGCCGGTCGCCGACCGCGCGGCGCAGCAGGTCCATGTCCCGGGCGACGTTCGCGGTGGAGACGTGGGACAGCAGGGCGGCGTCGCGGGCCCCGCACTGCCGCCCGAGGCGCCGGTAGGCATCGGTCCACGCCCGCTGCTGGACGGCGTCCTCGGGGTAGCCGGCCGCGGTGCCGGCCAGCAGGGCCTGCTCCTCCGCCGGGTTCTCGAAGCACTGGACGCCGGCGCTGCCGCCGGTGCCCCGCGGGTCGAAGCCGACGATGTCGAAGCGCGCGCGGACCTCCTCGGGGAAGAGGTCGAGCATCGCGGGCAGGGCCGCGGTGCCGGGCACGGCCGGGCCGCCGGGGTTGTAGAACAGCGAGCCGATCCGGTGGGCCGGGTCGCTCGCCGGGTGCCGGACGACGGAGAGGTCCAGGCCCGCCCCGCGCGGGTCGTGGTGGTCGAGCGGGACGCGGGCGCTCGCGCACTCGAAGCCGTCCCCGCAGCTCGCCCAGTCGAGCCGCGGCACCGGGGCGGTGTC
>NZ_JBHVJT010000090.1:0-40143 GCF_042798815.1 Kitasatospora sp. NPDC057738
CCGCGGACGAGGGCGACCGCGTCCGGCGTCGCCGCCACCTGGGCCGCGAAGGCCTGCGGCACCGGAACGGCGCCCACCTCGCGGGCGGTCGCGTTGCCCCGCTCCAGCAACCGGTGCCGCTCGTCGCCGTCGAGGAGGTCGATCCCGCCGATCGACCGGTCCGGGTCGGCGGTGACCGCCTCCAGCAGGAGCGTCCAGCGCCGGACGAGGGCTTCGACCGTCGAGCGGTCGAACAGGTCGGTGGCGTACTCCGCCGCGCCGACGATCCCTGCCGGGCTCCCGTCCGGGCCGAACCGCTCGACGAGGCTCACCCCGAGGTCGAACTTGGCGGTTCCGGTGGCCACCGCGTAGGCGGCGACCTCCAGGCCCGGCAGCGAGAACCGGCCCATCGGGGCGTTCTGCACGGCCAGGATGGTCTGGAACAGCGGGTGGTGCGACAGCGAGCGGGACGGATTCAGCACCTCCACCAGGTGCTCGAACGGCACGTCCTGGTGCGCGTACGCCGACAGCGAGGTCTCCCGCACCCGCCCGAGCAGCTCGGCGAAGCTCGGATCACCGCTCGTGTCCGTCCGCAGCACCAGCGTGTTCACGAAGAACCCGACCAGCTCGTCCAGCGCCTCGTCCGTGCGCCCCGCGATCGGACTCCCGATCGGGATGTCCGTCCCCGCGCCCAGCCGCGTGTACAGCGCCGCCAGCGCGGCCTGCAGCACCATGAACAGGCTGGCGCCGGTGTTCCTCGCCAGTTCGGTCAGAGCGGCGTGCAGTTCGGGGCTGAGTTCCAGGCCGACGTGATCGCCGTGCCAACCGGCGACGGGCGGCCTCGGCCGGTCGGCGGGCAGCCGGAGCAGCTCCGGGAGGTCGGACAGCTGGCGCTTCCAGTAGTCGAGCTGCTCGGTGAACCGGCTCTGCGGGTCGGTGGCGTCGCCGAGCAGGTCGCGCTGCCAGAGCGTGTAGTCGGCGTACTGCACCGGCAGGTCCGACCAGCCCGGCGCGCGGCCCTCGCTCCGGGCCGCGTACGCCTCGGCGAGGTCGCGGGCGAGCGGGCCGGTGGACCAGCCGTCACCGGCGATGTGGTGCATGACCAGCAGCAGCACGTGCTCGCCCGGCGCTACGGCGAACAGCTCCGCCCGCAGCGGCGCCTCCGCCGTCAGGTCAAAAGGCCGCCTGGCGAACTCGGCCAGCCGCTCGTGCAGTTCGGCCTGCGCGACCTCGGTCAGCCCGGCCCGGGGCCGGGCCTCGGCCGGGTCCAGGACCCGCTGGCACGGGACGCCGCCCACCTCCGGGAACACCGTCCGCAGGCTCTCGTGGCGGGCCACCACGTCGGCCAGCGCCTCGTCCAGCGCCGTCCGGTCGAGCGTCCCGGTCAGCTGGAGCGCCAGCGGGATGTGGTAGGTCGCGGCCGCGCCGTCCATGCGGTGCAGGAACCAGAGCCGGCGCTGGGCGAAGGACAGCGGCACGGCCTCCGGCCGCTCCCGCGCGGTCAGCCTCGGGCGGGCGCTGCCGGCCTCCGTCAGCGCCCCCGCCAGACCCGCCACCGTGGGCGCCTGGAACAGCGCGCGCAGCCCGAGCTCCACGCCGAGCACCGAGCGCACCCGAGCGGCCAGCCGGGTGGCGAGCAGGGAGTGCCCGCCGAGGTCGAAGAAGTCGTCGTCGACCCCGACCTGCGGCAGGCCCAGCACCTCGGCGAACAGCTCGCACAGGATCTGCTCCTGCGGGGTGCGCGGCGCCCGACCCGCAGCCGTGGGCGTGGCCTCGGGCGCGGGCAGCGCCGCCCGGTCCAGCTTCCCGTTCGGCGTCAGCGGCAACGCGTCCAGCAGCACGAAGGCCGACGGCACCAGGTAGTCCGGCAGTCGCTCGCGCAGGTACGCCGCCAGCTCGGTCGGACGGACAGTCGTGTCCGGACGAGCCGTGACGTAGCCGACGAGGCGGTCGTCCTGGGCCAGGACCGCCGACCGGGCGACGGCGGAGTGCCCGGCCAGGGCCGCCTCGATCTCGCCGAGTTCGATCCGGAAGCCGCGGACCTTCACCTGGTCGTCGGCGCGGCCGACGTACTCCAGCGCACCGTCACCGCGGCGGCGCACGAGGTCGCCGGTACGGTACATCCGTGCACCGGCCGGGCCGAACGGGCAGGCGGGGAACCGCTCGGCGGTGAGCCCGGGCCGGTCCAGGTACCCCCGCGCCAGGCCCGGGCCGGCGACGTACAGCTCCCCCACCACCCCCGGCGGCACGACGCGCAGCCGCTCGTCCAGCACGTAGACCCGGAAGCCGGCGACCGCACGGCCGATCGGCGGCACACCCGCCCCCGCGGACAGCGGGTCGCTCATGGTCGCGCAGACCGTGGTCTCGGTCGGGCCGTACGCGTTGATCATCCGCCGGCCCGGCGCCCAGCGTGCCACCAGCTCCGGCGGGCACGCCTCCCCCGCCACCACCAGGGTGGTGGCCGCGACGTCGGCACTGTCCACCGCCGCCAGAGCCGAGGGCGGCAGGGTCACATGGGTGACGCCGAGCCGGTGGTCCGTCAGCGCCTCCAGCGGGGCGTCCACCGGGGCCAGGACGAGGGTGGCACCGCTGAGCAGGGCACTGCACAGGTCCCAGAAGGACGCGTCGAAGCTGGGCGAGGCGAACTGGAGCACCCGGCTGCCGGGCACCACGCCGAGCCGCTCGACCTGCGCCGCCACCAGGCCGGACACACCGGAGTGGCTGACCACGACGCCCTTGGGGCGGCCGGTCGAGCCCGAGGTGTAGATCACGTAGGCCGGGTGCCGGACGTCGACCGCGACCACCGGGTCCGTGTCCGGCCGGTCGCCCTCGACCACCATCCCCGGATCGTCGACCACCAGCACCGGACGGGCGTCCGCCAGCATGAAGTCGATCCGCGCCCGCGGGTACGCCGGATCCACCGGCAGGTACGCCGCCCCGGCCTTCAGCACCCCCAGGACCGCCACCACCGACTCCACCGAGCGCGGCAACGCCACCGCCACCAACTGCTCAGGGCCCACCCCCCGCGCGATCAACGCGTGCGCGAACCGGTTCGCCCGGGCGTTCAACTCCCGGTACGTCAACTCCAGATCCCCGCACACCAGCGCGACCGCGTCCGGCGCCACCGCCAGCCGCGCCGCGAACAGCTCCGGCAGGCCCACCCCGGCCGCCCCGCCCTCGACGGCGGGCAGCAGCTCGCGGCGCTCCTCGGCGGACAGCAGGTCGATCCCGCCGATCGGCTGGTCGGGCGCGGCGGCGACCTCGGCCAGCAGCCTGGTCCACCGGGCGACCAGGGCCTCGACCGCCGGGCGGTCGAACAGGTCGGTGCTGTACTCCACCGCGCCGCTGAGCCCGGCCGGCGCTCCGTCCGGCCCGTGCTCCTCCGCGAACCCGAAGGTCAGGTCGAGCCGCGCCGTCCCGGTGAGCACACTCATTCCGGAGACCCGCAGACCCGGCAGCTCGAAGTCGCCGCCCGGCGCGTTCTGCACCACCAGCCCGGTCTGGTACAGCGGGTGGTGCGACAGCGAGCGGGACGGGTTCAGCGCCTCCACCAGGTGCTCGAACGGCACGTCCTGGTGCGCGTACGCCGACAGCGCCGTCTCCCGCACCCGCCCCAGCAGCTCCGCGAAGCTCGGATCGCCGCTGGTGTCGGTGCGCAGCACCAGCGTGTTGATGAAGAACCCGACCAGCTCGTCCAGCGCCTCGTCGGTGCGCCCCGCGACCGGGCTCCCGATCGGAATGTCCGTACCCGCGCCCAGCCGCGTGTACAGTGCGGCCAGCGCCGCCTGCAGCACCATGAACAGGGTGGCACCCGAGCGTCGCGCCAACTCCACCAGCGCCGTGTGCAGTTCGGCGTCGATCCGGAGTTCCAGCAGGTCGCCGCCGTACGACATGGCGGCCGGGCGCGGCCGGGCTGCGGGCAACCGCAGCTGCTCGGGCAGCCCGGCCAGCGCCTCCTTCCAGTAGGCGACCTGGCGGGCGAACAGGCTGTCGGCGTCGTGCTCGTCGCCGAGGATCTCGTGCTGCCACAGGGTGTAGTCGCCGTACGTCACCGGCAGCGGCGGCCAGGCCGGCGCCCCGCCGCCCTGCCGGGTGGTGTAGGCGGTGGCCAGGTCACGGGCCAGCGGGCCCATGGACCAGCCGTCCCCGACGATGTGGTGCATCACCAGCAGCAGCACGTGCTCGTCCGGCGCGACCGCGAACAGCTCCGCCCGCAGCGGCACTTCCGCGGTCAGGTCGAAGCCGCGCACCGCCGCCTCGCGCAGCAGGGCGGGCACCTCGGCCTCGCCGGCCGCGCGTACGGTCAGCGGGACGGCGACCTCGGTGCTGTCCAGCACCCGCTGGAACGGGATTCCGGCGGTGTGCGGGAAGACCGTGCGCAGGGTCTCGTGCCGGGCCACCACGTCCGCGAGCGCGGCGCGCAGCGCGGCCCGGTCGAGGTCGCCGGACAGTCGCAGGGCCAGCGGCATGTGGTAGGTGGCGCTCGGTGCCCCGAACTGCTGGAGGAACCAGAGCCGGCGCTGGGCGAAGGACAGCGGCATGGGCTCGCGGCGGGGCCGGGGCACCAGGGCCTGCCGCGCGGTGGCGGCGTCCTGGAGCCCGGCGGCCAGCCCGGCGGGGGTCGGGGTCCGGAACAGGGCGCGCAGCTCCAGTTCGACCCCGAGGGTCGCCCGGACCCGCGAGACCAGCCGGGTGGCGAGCAGGGAATGCCCGCCCAGCGCGAAGAAGTCCTCGTCGACCCCGGCCCGTGGCCGGCCCAGCACCTCGGCGAACAGCTCGCACAGGATCTGCTCCTGCGGGGTGCGCGGCGCCCGGCCCGTCTCCCTGCTCGTGGCCTCGGGCGCGGGCAGCGCCGCCCGGTCCAGCTTCCCGTTCGGCGTCAGCGGCAGCGCGTCCAGCAGCACGAACGCCGACGGCACGAGGTACTCCGGCACCCGGCCGCGCAGGTACGCCGTCAGCGCCGACGCGGTCGCCCCGCTCCCGGCCACGGGGACGACGTACGCCACGATCCGGTCCTCCCGGGCGAGCACCGCGACCTGGGCGACGCCCGGGTGCGCGGTCAGCTCGGCCTCGATCTCGCCCGGCTCGACCCGGAACCCGCGCACCTTCACCTGGTGGTCGACCCGGCCGGCGAACTCCAGCTCGCCGTCTGCGCGCCAACGGACCAGGTCGCCGGTGCGGTACATCCTGGCGCCGGCCGGACCGTACGGGTTGGCGACGAAGCGCCCGGCGGTGAGACCGGGCCGGTTCAGGTAGCCGCGTGCGAGCCCCGTTCCGGCGAGGTACAGCTCACCCAGCACGCCGGGGGCGACCGGCCGCAGCGCCGAATCCAGCACGTACACCCGGCAGTTGGCGATCGGACGGCCGATCGGTACCGGCACCGGGCAGTCGGCGGGGTCGGCCGGCAGCGGGTAGGCGGTGATCACATGGGTCTCGGCGGGGCCGTAGTGGTTGTGCAGCACCCGGCCCGGCCGGCGGGCCTGGAGCCGGCGCACCGCACCGCCGAGGCGCATCGCCTCACCGGCCTGGGCGATCAGCCGCAGGCCCGGCAGCTCCAGCCCGGCCTCCTCGGCGGCCTCGGCCAGCGCCTCGACCACCAGGTTGGGCGCGAACAGCTCCCCCACCTGGTGCCGGTCCAGCCAGTGGGCGAACAGCTCGGCGCTGCGGCGCTGTTCCTCGGTCGGCACCACCAGGGTCTTGCCGTACAGCAGCGCGGAGAGCACCTCCTGCACCGAGACGTCGAAGCTGATCGCGGTGAACTGCGCGGTGCGCGTGCCGGGTTCGCCGCCGACGGCCTCGTGGTGCCACGCCAGCAGGTTCAGCAGCCCGGCGGCGGGCATGACGACGGCCTTGGGCCGGCCGGTGGAGCCGGAGGTGTAGATGACGTAGGCCGGGTGCCGGGCGTCCGCGGGGACGACCGGGTCGTGCTCCGGCTGCTCGTCGGACGGTGTGACGGCCCCGAGGTCGTCGAGCACCACGGCCGGTCGGGCGTCCTCCAGCATGTACGCGATGCGGGCGGCCGGGTAGTCCGGGTCGATCGGCAGGTACGCCGCGCCCGTCTTGAGCACCGCGAGGACCGCGACCACCAGCTCGGCCGAACGCGGCAGCCGCAGGGCGACGACCTGCTCCGGTCCCACGCCGCGCGCGATCAGCGCGTGGGCCAGCCGGTTGGCCCGGCGGTTCAGCTCGCGGTAGGTCAGCGCGGTGTCCTCGAACAGCACCGCCTCGGCCTCCGGGGTCGCCCGGACCTGCGCCTCGAACAGGGCGGGCAGGCTCTCGACCGGAGCCGGGCCGGCGGTGTCGTTGCGGGCGACCAGCAGCTCGTGCCGCTCCTCGGCGGTGAGGACGTCGATCCGGCTCAGCGGCCGGTCCGGTTCGGCGACCACCGCCGCCAGCAGCCGCAGCCACCGGGCGAGCAGCGTCTCCACCGTTGCGTGGTCGAACAGGTCGGTGCTGTACTCGACCCGACCGACGATGCCCTCGGCCGGTCCGCCGGTGCCACCGTGCTCCAGCAGGTGGAAGCCGAGGTCGAACATCGCGGTGGGCGTGCGCACGAGGAGGATCTCGGAGTCCAGACCGTCCAGCTCGAACTCGGTGCGGGGCACGTTCTGCAACGCGAGCAGCACCTGGAACAGCGGTTGCCGGGCGAGCGACCGGGACGGGTTGAGGGCCTCGACGACGTGCTCGAACGGCAGGTCCTGGTGGGCGTAGGCGGCCAGCGCGCCCTCCCGGACCCGGGCCAGCAGCTCCGCGAAGGTCGGGTCGCCCGAGGTGTCGGTGCGCAGCACCAGGGTGTTGACGAAGAAGCCGACGAGGTCGTCCAGCGCCTGATCGGTCCGGCCGGCGATCAGGCTGCCGACCGGGATGTCCGTGCCCGCGCCGAGCTTGTCCAGCAGCGATGCCAGGGCGGCCTGCAGCACCATGTACACACTGGCGCCGTGCTCCCGGCCAAGCCGGACCAGCCCGGTGTGCAGTTCGGCGTCCAGTTCGACGTCGAGGTGCCCGCCGGCGTAGGAGGGGGTCGCGGGGCGATGGCGGTCGGCGGGGAGCCGGAGCTGCTCCGGAAGGTCGGCCAGCGTTCGCGTCCAGTGGTCCGTCTGGCGGGCGAACAGGCTGTCGGCGTCGGCCGCGTCGCCGAGCAGCCGGTTCTGCCACAGGGTGTAGTCGGCGTACTGCACGGGCAGGGGCACCCACTGCGGCTCCTCGCCCCGGCGGCGGGCCGCGTACGCGGTGGCCAGGTCGGCGGACAGCGCGCCCAGCGACCAGCCGTCGCCGGCGATGTGGTGGATCACCACCAGCAGCACGTGCTCGTCCGGACCCGCCTCGAACAGCTCCGCGCGCAGCGGCGGTTCGGTCGCGAGGTCGAATCCGCGCGCCGCAGCTGCCGTCAGCAGCCCCGGCAGGTCCGCCTCACCCACCCGGGTGACGGCCAGCCGGGGTGGAGCCGTTCCGGCGTCCAGCACCTCCTGGCGGGGAACCCCGTCGACCTGGGGGAAGACCGTGCGCAGGCTCTCGTGCCGGGCGACGACGTCGCCGAGCGCGGCCCGCAGAGCGGTGCGGTCGAGTTCACCGGTCAGCCGCCACGCCAGCGGCATGTTGTAGACCGGGCCGGCGTCCTCCAGCTGGTGCAGGAACCACAGCCGCCGCTGCGCGAAGGACAGCGGGACCTGGTCGGGCCGCTCTGCGCGGCGCAGCGCGGGCCTCGCCCGGCCGGCCACGCCGAGTCCGGCGGCCAGCCCGGCCACCGTCGGCGTCTCGAAGAGGGCGCGCAGCTCCAGTTCCACCCCGAGGGCGGCCCGCGCCCGGGCGACCAGCCGGGTGGCGAGCAGGGAGTGCCCGCCGAGGTCGAAGAAGTCGTCGTCGGACCCGACCCCGGCCACGCCCAGCACCTCGGCGAACAGCTCCGCGAGGACCTGCTCCTGCGGAGTGCGCGGGGCGCGGCCGGTCCGCGCCGCGGTGTGGACGGGTGCGGGCAGCGCCCGCCGGTCCAGCTTGCCGGTGGCCGTCAGCGGCAGGCCGTCCAGGGGCACGAAGGCGGCCGGGACCATGTAGTCCGGCAGTCGCTCGCGCAGGTGTGCCCGCAGTTCGTCCGGCCGGAGTTCCGCCCCGGTGACGGCCACCGGGTAGGCGACCAGCCTCGCGTCCCCGGCCCGGTCCTCCCGGACGGTCACCGCGACCTGGGCGACCTGCGGGTGTTCACCCAACGCCGCCTCGATCTCGCCGAGCTCGATCCGGAAGCCGCGCACCTTGACCTGGTCGTCGGTCCGGCCCAGGAACTCCAGGTTCCGGTCGGCGCCCCAGCGCACCAGGTCGCCGGTGCGGTACATCCGCGTGCCGCCCGTCCCGAACGGGTCCGCCACGAAGCGCCCCGCGGTGAGCCCCGGCCGGTTCAGGTAGCCGCGGGCCAGGCCCGCTCCGGCGAGGTACAGCTCGCCCGCCACGCCTGCGGGCACCGGCCGCAGCGCGCTGTCGAGCACGTACAGCCGGATGCCCCCGAGCGGCCGGCCGATCACCGGGCGCGGACTCGATTCCAGCGGTGCCACGACGGCGTCCACCGTGCACTCGGACGGCCCGTAGTAGTTCAGGCAGGACACGCCCTCGACGGCCCGCAGCCGCTCCCACAGCTGGCCCGGAACGGCCTCCCCGCCCATCGAGACCACCGCGGGACGGCGCCCCGGGTCGTCCAGGAGCCCCCGTGCGACGAGCACCTGCAGATAGGACGGAGTGGCGTTGACGTAGTCCAGCCCGACGCGCGTGGCGTAGTCGACGAAGGCGTCCGGGTCGGACCAGGTCGCCTCGTCCAGGACGTGAAGTTCGTGGCCCGCGTACAGGCTGGACAGCTGGTCGCAGGAGGCGTCGAACGACACCGAGGTGGTCAGCCCGATGCGCAGCCGCTCCTTCGTCCCCCGGGGGAACAGCAGCGGACGCTGGCTGACGAAGAGGTTGAGCAGGCCGCCGTGGGTCGACACCACGCCCTTGGGCCTGCCGGTGGAGCCGGAGGTGTAGATCACATAGGCCGGGTGCCCCGGGTCGATGGTCACCAGGGGGTCCGTCGCCGGGCAGTCGGCCACCAGGGCGGCCGTCGCCGGGTCGTCGAGCACCAGCCACCCGGCCGGACCGGCCTCCGGCAGCCCGTCCCGGGTCCGGGCGTCGGTCACCACCAGGACCGGGCCGGCGTCGTCCAGCATGTGCCCGATCCGCGCGGCCGGGTACCCGGGATCGATCGGGACGTAGGCCGCCCCGGTCCTGAGCACCGCGAGGATCGCCACGACCAGCTCGGCCGACCTCGGCAGCGCCACCGCCACCAGCCGCTCCGGCCCCGCGCCCCGGGCGACCAGGGCGTGCGCCAGCCGGTTCGCCCGCTCGTCCAGCTCCTCGTACGTCAGCGAGACGTCCCCGCACACCAGCGCCACCAGGTCCGGCGTCGCCCGCACCTGTGCCCGGAACAGCTCCGGCACGCTCGCGGCCGGAAGCTCCACCTCCGGTCCGGTGCCCAGTGCCGTCAGGTCGTCGCGCTCCTCCGCGGAGAGCAGGACGTACTGGCTGAGCCGCCGCTGCGGGTCGGCGACCGCGGCGCGGAGCAGCCGCTCCCAGCGCGCGAACATCGTCTCGACGGTGGCCCGGTCGTAGAGGTCGTCGGCGTACTCGACGAGCCCGTCGATCCCCTCCGGGGTGGGGACACCTCCCGGGCCGCCGGGCTCAGGGGGACCGTCCTGCGCCTGCCGCTCGGACATGGTGAAGATCAGGTCGAGCTTGGCGGTGGTCGTCGTCAACGGCATGCCTTCGACGCGCAGCCCGGGCGGCGCGAAGTCGGCCCGGGGCGCGTTCTGCAGCACCAGCATGACCTGGAACAGCGGGTGGTGCGCCAGCGAGCGCACCGGGTTGAGGGCTTCGACCAGGTGCTCGAACGGCAGGTCCTGGTGGGCGTACCCGGCCAGCGAGGTGTCCCGGACCCGCTCCAGCAGCTCGGCGAAGGTCGGATCGCCCGAGGTGTCGGTGCGGAAGACCAGGGTGTTGACGAAGTAGCCGACCAGCTCGTCCAGCGCCTGATCGGTCCGGCCGGCGACCGGGCTGCCGACCGGGATGTCGTCGCCCGCGCCGAGCTTGCTCAGCAGCGCCGCCAGCCCGGCCTGGAGGACCATGAAGAGACTGGTGCCGTGCTCGCGGGCGAGGTCGCGCAGACCGCGGTGCAGTTCGGCGTCCAGTCCGGCGTGCACGAAGCCGCCCCGGTGCGAGGCGGCCGCCGGGCGGGGCCGGTCGGCGGGCAGCTGGATCCGCTCCGGGAGGCCGGCCAACTGCCGTGTCCAGTAGGCCGCCTGGCGGGCGAACGGACTGTCCGGGTCGGCGGATTCGCCGAGCAGCTCGTGCTGCCACAGGGTGTAGTCGGCGTACTGGACCGGCAGGCTCTCCCACCGCGGCTCCTCGCCGCGGCAGCGCGCCGCGCAGGCGGCGGTCAGGTCCTGCGCGAGCGGGCCCAACGACCAGCCGTCACCCGCGATGTGGTGGAGCACCACGTGGAGCACGTGCTCGTCCGATGCCAGCTCGAACAGGTCGACCCGCAGCGGCGCATCGCCCGCCAGGTCGAACGGACGGTCCTTCGCCGCCGCCATCAGGGTGGACAGCTCGGCCTCCGTGGTCCGGCTCACGAGCAGCCGCGGGCGGGCCGCCGCGACGTCCAGCACCTGCTGGTACGGGACACCGTCGACGGCCGGGAAGACGGTCCGCAGGCTCTCGTGCCGCCCGACCACGTCCGCGAGGGCGGCCTCCAGTGCCCGGCGGTCCAGGTCCCCGGACAGCCGCCACGCCAGGGCGATGTGGTAGTTCGCGCCGGCGCCCTCCAGCTGGTGCAGGAACCAGAGCCGCCGCTGCGCGAACGACAGCGGGACCACCTCGGGGCGCTCGCGCCGCACCAGGGCGGCCTGCGCCGGTCCGGCCGCCACGAGGGCGGCGGCGAGGGTGGCCGGGGTCGGCGCCTCGAACAGGGTGCGCAGCGGCATCTCCACGCCGAGCGTCGCCCGGATCCGGGCGGCCAGGCGGGTGGCCAGCAGCGAGTGCCCGCCCAGGTCGAAGAAGCCGTCCTCGACGCCGGCCGACGGCACGCCCAGGACCTCGGCGAACAGCTCGCAGAGCACCTGCTCCTGCGGGGTGCGCGGCGCGCGGCCGGTTGCCGCCGGGGCGAGGTCGGGGGCGGGCAGGGCCCGGTGGTCGAGCTTGCCGTTGGCGGTCAGCGGCAGCGCGTCCAGCACGACGAACGCCGACGGCACCATGTGCTCCGGCAGCCGCTCGCTCAGGTGCGCACGCAACTCGGCCGGGCGCGGCGCGGCTCCGGCGGCCGGCACCAGGTACCCGACCAGCCGGGTGTCGTCGGCCCGGTCCTGCCGGGCCAGGACGGCGGCCTGGCCGACGCCCGGGTGCGCGGCGAGTACCGCCTCGATCTCGCCGAGCTCGATCCGGAATCCGCGCACCTTCACCTGCTGGTCGGCCCGGCCGACGTAGCGCAGGCTTCCGTCCCCACCGCGCCGCACCACGTCGCCGCTGCGGTACATCCGCGATCCCGGTGGCCCGAACGGGTCCGCCACGAACCGCCCGGCGGTGAGGCCGGGCCGGTTCAGGTAGCCGCGCGCCAGGCCGGGGCCCGCGACGTACAGCTCGCCGGGCACGCCCGGGGCCACCGGCCGCAGGCCGTCGTCGAGCACGTACGCCCGCAGGTCCGGGAGGGCCGCGCCGATCTCGCCGGGGGCGGTGCCGGACCGGTCGAGCGCGGCGTACGTGACGTGCACCGTGGTCTCGGTGATGCCGTACATGTTGACCAGCCGGGGCGCGTCCTCCGGGTGCCGCTCGTACCAGTTCGCGAGCCGGGCGTGCTCCAGCGCCTCGCCGCCGAACACCACGGTCCGCAGGGCGAGTTCACGCGGGTGCTCGGCGTCCGCCTGCATCAGCTGGTAGAAGGCGGACGGCGTCTGGTTGAGCACCGTCACCCGCTCGCGGGCGAGGAGTTCCAGGAAGCGGCCGGGCGAGCGGCTGGTCTCGTGGTCCACGACCACGAGGCGGCCGCCGTGCAGCAGCGCGCCCCACAGCTCCCAGACCGAGAAGTCGAAGGCGTAGGAGTGGAAGAGGGTCCAGACGTCGTCGGCGGTGAAGCCGAACAGCTCCTCCGTCGTCCGGAACAGGCGCACCGCGTTGCGGTGCGGGACCACCACGCCCTTGGGGTTGCCGGTGGAGCCGGAGGTGTGGATGACGTAGGCGGCGTGGTCGGGATCGACGGTGATCCCCGGGTCCGTGTCCGGCAGCCCGTCCAGGTCGAGCGCGTCCAGCGGCAGCCGGTCGACCTGCTCCGCACCCGGCAGCTCGCCGGTCCGGCTCGTCGTCAGCAGCAGCGCCGGCCGGGTGTCCTGGAGCAGGTACGCGATCCGGGCGGCCGGGTACGCCGGGTCCACCGGCACGTACGCGGCGCCGGCCTTGAGCACCGCGAGCACCGCCACGACCAGGTCCGCCGAGCGCGGCAGGGCCAGCGCCACCAGCTGCTCCGGGCCCACGCCCCGGTCGATCAGGGCGTGCGCGAGCCGGTTGGCGCGGGTGTTCAACTCGCTGTAGGAAAAGGTTACTTCACCGTCCGTGAGGGCGACGGTGGCCGGGTCGGCCCGTACCTGCTGCTCGAAGAGCGCGGCCAGGCCGCTCCCCGGCGTGTCCTCCTCCCGGTCGGTACGAGCCGGGAGGAGGACGCGGAGCTCCTCGGCGGACAGCACGTCCACCCGGCCGATCCGCCGGCCGGGGTCGGCGACGACGGCGCGCAGCAGCCGCAGCCACCGGTCGACGATCCCGGCCACGGTGGCCTCGTCGAACAGGTCGGTGCTGTACTCGACCACGCCCGACAGCCCTTCCGTACCCGGCTGTTCGGCCAGGATGAAGGTCAGGTCGCACTTGGCCGTCCCGGTGTGCACCAGGTCGGTCGTCACCCGCAGCCCCGGCAGGTCGAAGGCGCCGAGCGGCGCGTTCTGCAGGGCGAGCATGGTCTGGAACAGCGGGTGGTGCGCCAGTGTCCGGGTCGGGTTCAGCGCCTCCACCAGGTGCTCGAACGGCACGTCCTGGTGGGCGTACGCGGCCAGCGCGTCGGAGCGGACCCGGCCGAGCAGTTCGGTGAACGAGGGGTCGCCTGACAGGTCGGTGCGCAGCACGAGGGTGTTGACGAAGAAGCCGACCAGGTCGTCCAGGGCCTCGTCGGTGCGTCCCGCGATCGGCGTGCCGATCGGGACGTCGGTGCCGGCGCCGAGCTTGCCCAGGAGAGCGGCCAGCCCGGCCTGGAGCACCATGAAGAGGCTGGCGCCGCCGTCCCGGGCGAGCGCGCGCAGGCCCTGGTGCAGCTCGGCGTCGATCCGCACCGGCAGGTGGGCGCCCCGGTAGGACATCGCGGCCGGCCGGGGCCGGTCGAAGGGCAGTTCCACCTGCTCGGGCAGGTCCGCCAGCTGCTCCCGCCAGTAAGCGAGTTGGCCGCTCAGCAGGCTGTCCGGGTCGGCACCGTCGCCGAGCAGCTCCCGCTGCCAGAGGGCGTAGTCGGCGTACTGGACGGGCAGTGGCGACCACTCCGGCTTCGCGCCCTCGGTACGGGCCGCGTAGGCGGTCCGCAGGTCCCGCAGGAGCGGCCCCGCCGACCAGCCGTCTCCGGCGATGTGGTGCACCACCAGCAGCAGCACGTGCTCCTCGGTGCCGAGCCGGAACAGCTCGGCTCGCAGCGGCGGCTCCTCGGAGAGCTCGAAGCCGTGCCGCGCCGCCTCGGCCAGAAGGTCCGGCAGGTCGTGCTCACCGGCCTCGGTCACCCGCAGCCGCGGCCGTGCCGCGTCGGCGTCCAGCACTCGCTGGCACGGCACGCCGTCGACCACCGGGAAGACGGTGCGCAGGCTCTCGTGCCGCTCGACCAGGTCCGTCAGGGCGGCCTCCAGGGCCCGCTGGTCCAGGTGTCCGGACAGCCGCAGGGTCAGCGGGATGTTGTACGTGGCGCTCGGGCCCTCCATGCGGTGCAGGAACCAGAGCCGGCGCTGCGCGAAGGACAGCGGGACGGCCTCGGACCGCTCGCGCCGCCCCAGCGCCGGGCGGGCCCGGCCCGCGACGTCCACCGCCGCGGCCAGTTCCGCCACCGTCGGCGCGTCGAACAGGTCGCGCAGCCTCAGCTCCACGCCCAGTACCGACCGGGCCCGGGCGACCAGCCGGGTGGCCAGCAGGGAGTGCCCGCCCAGGTCGAAGAAGCTGTCGTCGGCGCCGACCTCCGGCACGCCGAGCACCTCGGCGAACAGGCCGGCGAGCAGGTGCTCGCTCGCGGTGCGCGGAGCGCGCCCCTGGTCGACGGGCTGCCGGTCGGGCGCCGGGAGGGCCCGCCGGTCGAGCTTGCCGTTCGGGGTCAGGGGCAGGGCGTCCAGCAGCACGAAGGCCGACGGCACCATGTGCTTGGGCAGTCGCTCCCGCAGGTGTGCGCGCAGGGCGGTGTCGGTGACCGCGGCGCCGGGCTCGGCGACGGCGTAGGCGACCAGCCGGGGCTCGCCCTCGGTGCGCACCACGACGGCGGCCCGGGCGACCCGCGGGTGCTCGGCGAGGACGGCCTCGATCTCGCCGAGCTCCACCCGGAAGCCCCGGACCTTGACCTGGTCGTCCGTGCGTCCGAGGAACTCCAGCTGCCCGTCCGCACCCCAGCGCACCAGGTCACCGGTGCGGTACATGCGGTCGCCGTGCGCGCCGAAGGGACTGGCCACGAACCGTCCGGCGGTCAGCCCCGGCCGGTTCAGGTAGCCGCGGGCGAGGCACGCGCCGGCGATGTACAGCTCGCCCGGCACCCCGGCCGGCACCGGCCGCAGGGCGCCGTCGAGTACGTGGAGCCGGACATTGGTGCCAGGCCGGCCGATGACCGGACGCGGGCTCGAACCCACGGACGCGATCACCGGGTTGACGGTGCACTCGGACGGTCCGTAGAGGTTGAGGCAGGACACCCCTTCGGCCGCCCGCAGCTGTTCCCACAGCCGCTCCGGGACGGCCTCGCCGCCTGCTGCGACCAGCGCCGGACGCCAGCCGAGGTGGCCCGACAACCCGTGGGTGACGAGGACCTGCAGGTAGGACGGCGTCGCTTCGATGTAGTCCAGCCCGCAGCGCGCCGCGTAGCCCACGAAGGCCTCGGGGTCGGTCCAGGTCGCGTGGTCCAGGACGTGCAGCTCGTGGCCCGCGAACAGGGCGAGCAGCTGGTTCAGGGAAGCGTCGAACGACACCGAGGTGGTCAGGGCCACTCGCAGCCGCTGCCGGTCCCCGAGCGCCGCCCGGAAGTGCACCTCCCGGAGGTCCGTGAGCAGGTTGAGCAGGCCCCCGTGGGTCGGCAGCACGCCCTTGGGCCGACCGGTGGAGCCGGAGGTGTGGATGACGTACGCCGGGTGGCTCGGATCGACGGCCACCATCGGGTCGGTCGCCTGGCAGCCCGCCAGCAGGGCGGCCGTCTCCGGGGCGTCGAGCACCAGCCGGTCGACCGGACCGCCGTCGGGCAGCCGCTCAACGCTGCCGGAGTCGGTCACCACCAGCGCCGGCCGGGCGTCGTCGAGCAGGTAGGCGATCCGGGCGGCCGGGTACTCGGGGTCGACCGGGACGTACGCCGCGCCGGTCTTCAGTACGGCGAGGATCGCCACCACCAGCTCGGCCGACCTCGGCAGCGCCACCGCCACCAGGCGCTCCGGCCCCGCGCCCCGGTCGATCAGGGCGTTCGCCAGCCGGTTCGACCGTGCGTCGAGCTCCGCGTACGTCAGCGAGACGTCGCCGCACACCAGCGCGACGAGGTCCGGAGCCGCCCGGACGTGCTCGCGGAACAGCTCCGGCAGGCTCGTGGCCGGCGCCGCCGCCAACCGCCCGGTGCCGAGGGCCGCCACCTCGTGGTGCTCCTCGGTCGTGAGCAGGTCGATCCGGCCCACCGCCTCGTCGGGGTCGCAGTCCGCGACTGCGTCGAGCAGGGCGAGCAGCCGCTGCCGGTGCGCGGCGAGGTCCTCGTCGCCGTACGCCTCGGGCGCTCCGTGCAGCCGGAGGAGCGGGGGGTTGCCGTCCCGGTAGTCGAAGACCCAGACGGCCAGGTCGCTGGTCGACCCGGACACGAAGTGGTGCACGGAGGCGGGGTGCCCGGCGAAGGCGGGCCTGGCGTTGAAGGCCATGATGTTGACGATCAGCGGGAACGCCGTGCCGATGCTGCCCGGCGCGCCGAGGTCCCGCAGCAGGTCCTCACTGCGGTAGCGCTCGTGCGCGACGGCCGCCTCGACCTCCCGTGCCACCTGGGCGACGAGTTCGCGCCACGGCATGTCCGGTCGTACCGTCAGCCGCAGCGGCACCACGTTGGACATCGTGCCGGGCACGGACATCAGGTCGCGGTCGGAGCCCCGACGGGCGGTGACGGGGAGGGCGAGCACCACGTCCTGGGATCCGCTCAGCCGGTGGGCGTAGAGCGCCGCCGCCGCGATCACCAGGCGGGACCACCGGACTCCGGTCCGCCCCGCCGCCGCCCGCAGCGCCTCCGGGCTCCGCAGTTCCCGCTCCTCGGCCAGGCGCAGGGCGCGGTGCGGATCGGTGGCGGAGGTGTCGGTGAGCCGGGTCGGGGCGGGCAGGTCGGCGAAGCGCTCGGTCCAGTAGGAGCGGTCGGCGGTGAAGTCGGCGGACGAACGGTAGGCGGCGTCGCTGTCGACCAGGTCCCGTAGCGAGCCGAACGGGCAGGGCGGCACGGCGCCGCCCTCGGCCAGCGCCGAGTACACCTCGCCGACCCGCTGGCGGACCATGGAGCTGCTGATCGCGTCCAGCACCACATGGTGGTAGTTCAGGTACCAGAGGAACTCGGTCGGTGACAGCTTGACCAGCGCGTGCCCGAACAGCGGGTCGTGCGCGAGGTCCAGCGGGCGCATCAGGTCCCGCTCCATCCACTCCACGGCCGCCGCACGGGGGGCGGGCTCCCCGCTGAGGTCCAGGTGTGCCGGTGTCCAGTCCCAGGTCTCGCGGAGGATCTGGCGCGGGCCCTCGCCCTCGTCGACGAAGGTCACGTGCAGGGCGTCGACCTCGTCGACCACCCGGCGCAGCGCGGTCTCGAACAGTTCCGGATCGACCGGTCCGTGGATCTCCAGGCACTCACCGACGCGGTAGCCGGGGATCGGTGTCCGGGAGCGCTGCTCGGCGAGCCAGATCTCCCGCTGGGCCGCGGTCAGGGGAAGGACGTCGCCGTCGCGACGGGACATGGGGGTACCTCCAGAAGTGTGGGCGGGCATGCGCGCAGGACGCGCCGGGCCACGCCGACCGTGGTGGCGTCACACGGTCGGCGGGCGGTGCGGCTCTCTGCGGTCAGGCGGCGAGTTCGCCGGCCTGGAGCTGCCAGAGGGATGCGTAGAGTCCGTGCCGGGCGAGGAGTTCGTCGTGGGTTCCCTGTTCCGCGACGACACCGCCCTTGTCCATGACGTAGATCCGGTCGGCGTGACGGACGGTGGAGAGCCGGTGGGCGATGATGACCATCGTCCGGTCGGCCGCGAAGCCGCGGAGCGTGCGCTGGATGGCGGCCTCGGTCTCGTTGTCCACGGCGGAGGTGGCCTCGTCCAGGATCACGACCGGCGCGTCCTTGAGGATCGCCCGTGCAAGGGCGATCCGCTGCCGCTGGCCGCCCGAGAGGGCGGCGCCGCGTTCGCCGATCACCGTGTCGTAGCCGTCCGGCAGCGTCGTGATGAAGGCGTGGGCCTCGGCCATCGTGGCCGCCTCGGTGACGGCCTCGTCCGAGGCCTCGAAGCAGCCGTAGCGGATGTTGTCGGCGATGCTGCCGTCGAAGAGGAACGGATCCTGGGCGACGAAACCGATCGCGTGGCGCAGATCGTGCCGGGGCAGGTCGCGCAGGTCCCGCCCGTCGAGCAGCACGCGGCCGGATTCCGCGTCCTGGAAACGCATCAGCAGCTTGGCGACCGTCGTCTTGCCGGAGCCGGTGGCGCCGACGAGGGCGGTGGTCCGCCCGGCGGGGATGGTCAGCGAGAGGTCCGCCAGCGCCGGCGGCCGACCGGGGTAGGCGAAGGTCACGTCGTCGAGGACGATCTCGCCCTTCACCGTCTCCACGTCGAGCGATCCGCCGGTGCCCTCGGTCTCGACGGGCAGGGCCCGCAGCCGTTGGACCCGGTCGTAGGCGGCGAGGGTGCGCTGGTACTGGTCGACGATGCCGCCGAGCCGGTTCATCCGGAACAGCACCATCTGGGGCAGACCGATCAACGGGCTGAACACCTCGAAGCGCAGCGTTCCGTTGAGCACCGAGCGGCCGCCGACCAGCAGGGTGCCGGCCATGGAGGCGGTCGTGCAGGCCCGGACCGTCTCGGCGTGGCGGATCGTGCTCCGGGCGGTCTGCTGGTTGCTCTCCTGAACCGCCTCGCTCAAGCCGTCGATGCGTTCGGCCTCGTAGTCCTCCGTGCAGAAGCTCTTGACGGTGGCGCCGGCCTCCAGCGAGTTCACCAGCTGGCTGTGCAGCCTGGCCCGGTTCTCGCCGGAGACGGCGTAATCGGCCGCGACCTTGTCCTGGTAGTGGAGCGACAGCCAGGCGATGACGGGGATGGGCAGGAAGGCGATCCAGGCGATCTGCGGCGCCATCAGCAGGAACATCGGTACCAGGATCAGCAGGCTGGTCCCCAGGTGCAGCACGTCGTTGGCCGAGGTGGCGAAGAACGTGCCCAACTGACCGACGTCCCCGGTGAGCGCACCGGCGACCCGACTGGTCCGCTCGCCCTCCAGGTGGCGCAGTTCGAGGTGCTGCACGTGGGCGTACGTCCGGCTGCGCCAGTCGTGCTCGATGTCCTCGCCGAGCCCGCGCCACTGGAGGTTCGAGGCGTACGAGAGGCCCGCCACGGCGGCGCAGGCGGCCGCCACCAGCCCGGCCAGTCCCCAGAGTTGGGCGGACGCGGTGGTCAGGCCGAGGCGGACGAGCGGTGCGGCCTCGCCCTTGATGAGTACGAGTCCCGTCCAGCCGAGGAAGGTGCCCAGCGCCATCTCCGAGACCTGGCAGGCCACCGACAGCGCGGTGGCGCGGTAGAACCGCTTCCGGTGCGGTCCGACGATCTCCAGCAGGGGGTGGCGTGCGGCTCCGGTCCCGGACAGGTCCCGGGTCGTCCCGACCGTCCTGCGCCAGGCCTTCCGGACGACGGCCGCGGTCGCGGCCGCGACCCCACCGAGTGCCACCAGCTGCCTGCTCAGCGCCGACCCGCGGATCAGTGCGATGCCGGCCGCCACCCCGCCGCCCACGGCGAGGACGGGGCGCAGGACGGGAGCGCGGTCCGGACGCGTCCCCGGTTCGACGGCGGACCGGGCCGCCACCGGAGGTCCGGTCCGGACCGGACCCGCCGCGACCCGGGCGACCACCCTGCGGATGATCCGGCCGACATCCGCGGCGCGCAGCTGCGGTTCGTGCCGGACGAGGACCCCACCGGTGATCGGGTTCGCCTGTGCCTCGGTGATCCCGGGGACGCGACGCAGGGCCGCTGCGAGGACTTCGGCCGTCCGGGGCCGTCCGAGGACCAGCTTGACGTCCCAGCGCTGGCGGCCCGGAATGACCGAGCGCGGGCTCGCGTCCGGATCCACGGAGCGGAATCCGGCTGCGGCACCCAGCAGAGATGGCATGTGTACGATCACCTGTTTGCGGAGGTCACGGGCGATCCGTCATCGGGCACGACGGAGCACTGCGACGGAGTGGGAATCTGAAGGGGGCGGGTAGTACGGCCGGAACGCCCACGGCCGGCCACCGCGTGGACACAGGTCGCGAAGTCGGTCGCGGTGTGCGCCCAGGCGGCGGGTCGAAGCGTGCCGGTGCGTCAGTGCGCCTTTCCGGCAGCGGCCGTCGCACGGATCTTCGGGGCCCTCGTCTCGGCCTCGGCCGGGTCGATCACCTCGGTCTTCCCCTCGATCGGTGCATCGTGCTCGACGGCTCGGTGGCCGTCACCGGAGACGGCCTGCGCCGCCACCATGTCGGCGGCCACCTCGGCCGCGAGGTCGTGGATGTTCTCACCGGCCTCGTGGGCGGCCTTCTTCACCTCCATGACGATGCCGACGGACGTCTTGACGACGCCGCGCACCAGTGGCTTGAGAAGGCGCTTGGCCAGCGGCGCGACGACGAGACCGATCAGGAACGGCGGAACTACGGGCGGCATGGTGTTCCAACCTCTCTACGCAGACGGTTGACACGGGACCCCGAGCGCTTCGGACTCCGGAGCGTGCACAGCAGGACGGACGGAAGCACCCCTCTCGCCGGATGACCGGTTCCGTCGCGGATTTCCCGCCGAACCGAATTCCTCGCCGATGGGGTCCACCGCCCGATCCTCCGTCACCGTAGTCGAGCCAGACTCGCCAAAACCAAACGTTCTCAACGGGATTCACTCGTGCGAGTGCAATCCGAACCACCAACCGCGACGAATCGTGGTACGCATGCCCATCAATTTGACGGATAATATTATTTAGCGATCAGCCATGGCTTCCGAATTCCCGCGCCACCCGCCGGCGCAGGGCGGAGAACGGCAGCGCACCCCCTCCCAGCACCGCCTCGTGGAAGGCCCGCACGTCGAACCCGGCACCCCGGCCGGCCTCGGCCCCCTCCCGCAGCCGGACGAACTCCAGGTACCCCGCGCGGTAGGAGAGCGCCTGCCCCGGCAGGTCCGTCGAGTACCGCAGCAGGTCCGAAGCGATCTGGCCGTCCTCCTCCGTGGAGTTGGCGCGCATGAAGTCCCGCGCCTGCGCCAGGTCCATCGTCCCGAGGTTGAGCCCGGTGTCGACGACGAGCCGCTGCGCGGTGAACCGCTCCTGCGCGAGGCGCCCGTACGCGTCCCACGGGTCCTCGTAGAGGCCCATCTCCCAGCCGAGCCCCGCCGCGTACTCGGCCCAGCCCTCGTTGAACGCGCCGAACTCCGCCGCCTCGCGGCGCACCAGCGGCAGGGCGGTGTTCTCCGCCTGCCGGGCCAGGTGGAAGTGGTGCCCGGGCGCCAGCTCGTGGTAGATCAACGAGGCCGAGCCGATCAGGGACCGCCGGTCCAGGTCCGAGCCGTTGTAGCGGTAGTGCCCGACCGCACTGGCCGCGGTCGGAGCCTCGTAGTACCCGAAGGTCATCCCCGGCTCCAGTGCCGGGTCCAACCGGGCCAGCCCGTACGGCGCGGCCGGCAGGGTGGCGAACCACTGCGGCAGCCGTGGCTCCAGCCGGTCGAGGTGGCCGCGGAAGCGGGCCTCGACCTCCTCGGGAGTCCGGGCGTACAACCGGGGCTCGGTCCGGAGCCGTGCGTGGAACTCGGCCTCGGGGCCGTGGAAGCCGAGGGCCGCGCGCGCCTCCCGCATCCGCTCCGCCAGCTCTCGGCACTGGTCGCGGCCGAGCTCGTGCAGCCGCTCGGGCTCGGTGTCGCTCCCGGTGTGGGTCCGGACGAAGTCCCGGTACGCTTCCCCGCCACCCTCGTACTGCGCCCACCCGACGCCCTGCGGCGCCCCTCCCGGGTACGCCGGGTCGTCGACGCACCCGAGCAGCCTGTCGAAGGCCGGCGCCAACTCGGCCTCCACCAGCCCCTGCACACCGTCGCGGAGGCGGCCGCGCTCGGCCGGTCCCAGCCCGTCGAGCCGGTCGTCCGCCACCGCGACCCGGCGCACGGCGGAGGACCGCAGGCCCTCGATGGTGGCCCGCACTCCGGCCAGGGCCGGCGCCGGCACCCGGAAGCCGAGCGCGGCCTGTCCGACCACCTTGTCGCCGATCGAGCCGACCACGCGCGCGAGGTCCCGCACCAGCGCCAAGTAGCGGTCGCTGTCGGACCGTTCGGCGAAGCGGAAGGCGCTCAGGACGACATCGACGTACAGCGAGAGCGGGAAGAGCCGGTACGGCGTGGCGGAGGGCGTCAGCCAGTACCACCGATGGGCCCGCAGCTCCTGTTCCGCCAGCGCCACGAGGACGGCCGCGGTGTCGGCATCGGCACCGGGCAGCTCCGCTTCGTCGAGCGCCCGGACCCGCGACAGCACGTCTGCCGCGAACCGCTGCCGCTCCTCGGCCTCGGTGAGCGACGCTCCCGGCAGCGTGTCGACCGGGAGCCCCTGACGGACCCGCAGCAACGGCTCCCGCTCCAACAGGAACTCCCAGTAGCGGTCGGCCAGGTGACCGACCTCGCGACCCGGCTCGTTCGTCGTCATGTCGACACAGTGTGGCGATGACGGACGGCCAGGTCACCCGGGCGGGGACGGACAGCCCACAACACCCCCCGAAAGAGTGAATCAGGATCACAGCCCCGGCTCTCCCGCGCCCGACGCCCACCGCTCCCGTCCAGGCGAGAGGCGGACCGGGTCACTCGAACACACCTTTGCCACGGTCCAGTTGAATCGCCATCGCCAATCCCCGGTGGCACCATGACGCCATGCCCCGTCGTTCACCGTCGGTCGCCCTGGCGGCCACCCTGACCGCCGCGGCCGTCGCGCTGAGCGGGTGCGGCGGCGCCGAGTCCTCGACGACCACCCCCCTCGTGGACCGCGGGACCGTCCGGATCGCGGCGGCCAGCGAGACCCCCAGCTTCGACCCGTACTCCACCTTCGGCGCTGCTCAGGCCCGCTACGCCTACGACTCCCTGGTCAACCTCGCCCCCGACGGCACCCTGGTCACCGGTCTGGCCTCGTCCTGGCAGGCCACGACCACCACGGCCACCTTCACCCTGCGCCCGGACGTCACCTGCTCCGACGGCACCCCCCTCACCGCCTCGGCGGTGGCCCGGGCGCTCACCTACGCGAACGACCCGGCCAACCAGCTCGCCGGCGCCCGGACCGTCCTGCCGAACGTGCCGTTCACCGCGAGCGCCGACGACGGGACCGGCACGGTGTCGGCGACCACCGCCGCCCCCTTCCCCTTTCTCACCCGCAGCATCGGCCTGCTGCCGATCGTCTGCCCCGCCGGGCTCGACCGGCCCCGGACGCTGGACCGCGCCACCCAGGGCACCGGCCCCTACGTGCTGACCCGCTACACCCCCGGCGGGCCCTACGAGTTCACCGTCCGCGACGGATACTCCTGGGGGCCCGCCGGGGCGACCACCGCGGAGCCCGGCCTCCCCGCGCGCATCGTCGTCTCGGTCGTTCCCCAGGCCTCCACCGCGGCGAACCTGCTGCTCACCGGGGGCGTCGAGATCGCGAACGTGAACGGGCCGGACCGCGCCCGGCTCACCGGCCACGGCCTGGCCGCCACCGACGTGGCGACCGTGGTCGGGCTGACCTTCTTCAACCAGCGCCCCGGCCGGGCCCTCGCCGACCCTGCGCTGCGCCGCGCCCTGGTCTCCGCCCTCGACCGTCGGGGGCTCGCCAACGTCGCCGTCGGCGGCACCGGCAGCCCCGCCACCGACTTCGGCGCCGAGGGCGCCGTCTGCCACGCCGACCTCGCCGACGCCAACCTGCCCGCCCAGGACGGCGCCGAGGCCCTGCAGGCGGCCGGCTGGACCCGCTCCCCCGGTGGTCCGCTGACCAAGGACGGCCGGACGCTCCGACTCCGCCTGATCACCAGCCCCGACCTCGGCCCGACCCTCTCCTCCGTCGCCGAGCTGATGGCCCGGCAGTGGACGACGCTCGGTGCGCAGGTCGACCTGGTCACCGAGAGCCTGCCCGCCCTCGTCAACGCCATGTACCGGAGCGCCGACTTCGACGTGGTGGTCGGCAGTACCCCGGGGTTCGCGCTCCCGGTCGGCTTCATCCCCTTCTTCTCCGGCCCCACCCCCGCCCAGGGCCTCAACTTCGCGGGCGTGCGCAACCCCGAGTACGACGCCCTGGTCACCCAGGCCCTCCGGGAGACCGACACCTCGGGCTGCGGCACCTGGAACCGGGCCGCCGCCGCGCTCTTCCGCGCGGCCGACGCCCTGCCGATCGCCGACGGCCGAAGTGGCGTGTACGGCTACCGCACTACCTTCACCACCACCTTCGGCGGCCAGCTCGTCCCCACCAGCATCCGCCTCCACCAGTGACCGGGGGCCCACCGTGTCCGTACCCCGACTGCTGCGGCACCCGTGGACCGTGTTCCTCGGCCGCCGCACCGTCCGGCTGATCCTCTCCCTCGCGGTCGTGCTCACCGCGTCGTTCGCGATGATCCGCCTCGTCCCCGGCGACCCCGTCCGCGCCGCGCTCGGCGTCGACGCCGCCCCCGACCTGGTGGCCGCCCGCAGACACGGCCTCGGGCTCGACACGCCGTTCCTGTCCCAGTACCGGCACTACCTCGGCGGCCTCCTCCACGGCGACCTCGGCACCTCGCTGACCACCGGGACACCGGTCGCGGAGCTGGTCCGCACCCGGCTGCCGGCCACCCTGGAGATCGCCGGGCTCGCCTTCCTGGTCACCCTCGCCGTCGCCCTGCCCGGCGGCCTGCTCGCCGCCGTCCGCACCCGCGACGGCCGCCGCCCTCGCACCGAGCTGACGTTCACCGCCGTCACCGCCGGCCTGGCCGGGGTGCCGGACTTCGTCCTGGCCGCCGGACTCACCGCGCTGCTGGCCGTCGGCCTCCAACTCCTTCCGGTGGCCGGTGCGGCGGGTGTCGAGTCGTTCGTCCTGCCGGTCCTCGCCCTCTCCCTCGCGCCCACCGCCGTCCTGGTGCGCATCGTCCGCGTGGAGGCGCTGAAAGTACTGGACGAGGACTACCTGCGCACCGCCCGGAGCAAGCGGCTGTCCCCCGCGCGGTACTACCTGCGGCACGCGGCACCGAACACGGCCACCGCCGCGCTCACCGTCGCCGGGAGCCTGCTGCCCGCCCTGATCGCCAGCACCGTGCTGGTCGAGAAGGTCTTCGCCTGGCCCGGCATCGGCTCCGCCATGGCGCAGTCCGTGGCCGCCCAGGACTACCCGGTGGTCCAGGCGATGGTGCTGGTGCTGGGCACCACCGTGCTGCTCGCCGGCCTCCTGGTCGACGTGCTGCTCGCCGTGCTCGACCCCCGTTCGGCGATCCGGGAGATGTGACCATGAACCTTCCGTCCGGCCTCCGGCGCTCGCCCATGGCCTGGGCCACCGCGGTCATGCTGGCCTCGCTCGTCGTGCTCGCTCTGGTCGGCCCGCTGGTCTGGGGAGCGGCGGCCGACCGCCCGGACCCCTCGGCGGTACTCCAGGGGCCCTCCGCGGGGCACCCGTTCGGCACCGACAACCTCGGCCGGGACGTGCTCGCCCGGGTCCTGACCGCCACCCGGCCCTCCCTGCTGCTCGCGCTGGCGGCGGTCCTGCTCGGCGCCGGCACGGGAGTCCTCCTCGGGGCCTCCACCGCCGTGCTCGGCAGGCGCGCCCGCCGGCTGACCGGCGGGCTGATCAACCTCCTGCTCGCCTTCCCGGCGCTCCTGGTCGCGATGTTCCTCGCGGTCGTGTTCGGCGCGGGCGCCGCCGGGGCGATGCTGGCCCTCGCGGCCGCGGGCGTCCCCGGATTCGCCCGGCTCGCCCAGACCCTCGCCGCCGCGGTGGCGGGCACCGACCACCTGGCCGCGGCCCGGGTCCTCGGACTGCGCCGCCTGCGGCTGCTGTGGCGGCACATCCTGCCCAACATCGCCGAGCCACTGCTCCTGGGCACCACCACCGCGGCGGGCACCGCCCTGGTCGCGCTCTCCGGGCTGAGCTTCCTCGGCCTGGGCGTCCAACCGCCCGGCTACGACTGGGGGCAGCTGCTCAACCAGGGACTCGACCGCGTCTACGCCGAGCCCCTGCCCGCCCTCGCACCCGGTCTGGCCATCCTCTACGCGGCCCTGACCTTCCAACTGCTCGGCGAGGTCCTGGCCGGGAGCGCCGCCCGGCGCGGCCCGGCGCCGCGCACGCCCGCGCCGGCACCCGCACCGAGCGGCCCCACCGAGGACGGCCTGGTCCTCCAGGTCGAGGACCTCCACGTCGAACTCCCCACTCCTGACGGCGTGATCCGGCCGGTACGCGGAGTGAGCCTCGCGCTGCGGCCGGGCGAGATCGTCGGGCTCGTCGGCGAGTCGGGGTCGGGCAAGTCGCTCACCGCGCTCGCCATCGCCGACCTGCTCCCGTACCACGCACGGGTCTCCCGGCGCACCCTGCGCCTGCTCGGGGCCGACCTCGCCGCCCTGCCCCCGAAGGAACGGGACCGGCACCTCGCGACGGGCCTGGCGGTGATCTTCCAGAACCCGGCCTCGGCGCTCAACCCGTCCCTGCGGATCGCCACCCAGCTCACCGAGACCGTCCGGGCCCATCGGGGCGCGAGCCGCGCCCGGGCCGCCGCGGAGGCCGCCGACGCACTGCGCCGGGTCGCACTCCCTCCGGCGCTGCTGCGCTCCCGCCCGCACCAGCTCTCCGGGGGTCAGCGCCAGCGCGTGATGATCGCCGCCGGGCTGATGGTACGGCCGGGCCTGATCATCGCCGACGAGCCGACCACCGCGCTCGACGTCACCGTGCAGCGGCAGATCACCGGGCTGCTGTCCGAGATCCGGCGGGACACCCGCGCCGCGATCCTGTTCATCAGCCACGACGTGGCACTCGTCGGGGAGTTCTGCGAACGCGTCCTGGTGATGTACGCGGGCACCATCGTCGAGGCCCTGCCCGCCGACCGCCTCACCGACGGCGCCCGGCACCCCTACACCCGGGCCCTGATCGCTTCGGTTCCGGACCTCACCGCCGACCGCGACCGGCCGCTGCTCACGGTCGAGGGCACACCGCCCGACCCGCTCGCACCCGCACCGGGGTGCCCGTTCGAGCCCCGCTGCCCGCGCCGCCGGGAACAGTGCGCCGAACAGGCCCCATCGCTGGAGGACCTCGACGCCGACCACCGCGTCGCCTGCTGGTACCCGGTACCGGTGGCGGCGGACCCGGAGACGGTGACCGCGTCATGACCGGCCTTCAGGTGACCGGCCTCGTCGTCCGCCACCCCGGCCCGCGCGGCCCGGTCACCGCCGTGGACGGCGTCTCGCTGGAGGTCCCGTCCGGTACCACGCTCGGTCTCGTGGGCGAGTCCGGCTCCGGCAAGTCGAGCCTGGCCCGCGCGATCGTCGGCCTCACCCCCGTGCACGCCGGCCGGGTCCTGCTCGACGGCCGGGAGGCCCGCACCCGCACCGTCCGCGGCCGTCGCCGGCTCGGCCGCCAGGTCCAGATCGTCCTCCAGGACCCGGACACGGCGCTCGACCCGCGGATGACGGTCCGCCGGACGCTCGTCGAAGCGGCCACCGTCTTCCGCCGGCTCGACCGGCCCGCCCGTACCGAGCGCGTCGCCGAACTGCTCGGCCTCGTCGGCCTGGACCCTCAGCTCGCCGACCGGCTGCCACGGCAACTGTCCGGCGGACAGCGCCAGCGGGTCGCCGTCGCCCGCGCTCTGGCCGTCGAACCCGGTCTGCTGATCGCCGACGAGATCACCTCGGCGCTCGACGTCTCGGTGCAGGCCTCCGTCCTCAACACGATCCGGGAACTCCAGCTGCGGCTGGGGCTGTCCATGCTGTTCATCGGCCACAACCTGCCGGCGGTCTGTCACGTCTCCGACGCGGTGGCGGTCATGCGGCACGGCCGGATCATCGAGACCGGTCCCACCGGAACCGTCCTGCACACCCCGCAACACCCGTACACTCGGACGCTGTTCGCCGCCGTGCCGAGCCTGCGCACGCCACCGCCCGGGGAGGGGCCGTCATGACCGTCGTTCGACCGGACGCCGTGGTCGTCGGAGCCGGGGTGATCGGCGCGGCCGTCGCCCTCGAACTCGCGCGCGCCGGGCGGCAGGTGGTCGTCGTGGACAAGGCGGGCGCCGTCGGCCACGGTTCCACCAGCGCCTCCAGTGCGATCATCCGCTTCAACTACTCCACCTTCGCGAGCGTCGCCACCGCCTGGGAGGCGCAGCACTTCTGGACGTCCTGGCCCGACCACCTGCGGCCGACCGGCCGCCGCCCGCTCGCCGCCTTCCACCGCACCGGTGCCGTGCTGCTCGACTCCCCCGAGGTCGCGCCGTCCGAGACCGCCGCCCTGTTCGAGCGCGCCGGCGTCCCGTACGAGCGGTGGGACGCCCCGACGCTGCGCAGGCGCCTTCCCGGGATCGATCCCGGGCGGTACTGGCCGCCGAAGCCGGTGGACGACGACGCCTTCTTCGCCGACCCGTCCGGCGAGCTCGGTGCCCTGGTCACGCCGGACGCCGGGTACGTCGACGACCCGCAGCTCGCCGCCCAGAACCTCGCCGACGCCGCGGCCGAGCTGGGCGCCCGGTTCCTCCTCCACCACACCGTGGTGGCCGTCGACCGGCACGCGGACCGGGTGACGGGCATCCGCCTGGCCGACGGCACGCGGATCGGCGCACCGGTCGTGGTCAACGCCGCCGGCCCGTGGTCCGGCGGCCTCAACCGGCTGGCGGGGGTCGGGGAGGACTTCACGATCGGTGTGCGGCCGCTGCGCGAGGAGGTCCACCAGGTCGCCGCACCGGACGTCCGGACCGCCGACCCGTTCCCCCTGGTCGCCGACCTCGACCTCGGCACCTACGTCCGCACGGCCCCCGGCGGGCACCTCCTGGTCGGCGGGACCGAGCCGGAGTGCGACCCGCACGAGTGGATCGAGGATCCGGACGAGGCCGATCCCCGCCCCACCGCCCGCCGCTTCCGCACCCAGGTGACCCGGGCGGCTCGCCGGTTCCCGGCGCTGCGGGTCCCCAACCGGCCCCTCGGCGCGGCGGGCGTGTACGACGTCGCCGACGACTGGACCCCGATCTACGACCGCACCGCCCTCGACGGCTACTACGTCGCGATCGGCACCAGCGGCAACCAGTTCAAGAACGCCCCGCTGGTGGGCCGCTTCCTCGCCACCCTGATCGACCGCGTCGAGGCCGGTCACGACCACGACGGCGACCCGGTCCACTACCGCGGCGAGCACACCGGCAACGTGATCGACCTGGGCGCCTTCTCCCGCCGGCGCCCGGTCCGGACGGACGCCGCCCGAACGGTCATGGGCTGATCACACGCAGCTCCCGCACGAGGTCCCCGACCACGCCGACCACGAACTCCGGCGCCTCGTGCGGGAAGTCGTGGCCGGTCCCCTCCGGCGTGTGCACCAGCCTCGACGCCGTCGACGCCGCCAGGTAGCGGACTCTGCTGCGGAGGTAGAAGCCGCTGATCCGCTCGGCCTCGACCGCGTCCCGGGCACCGGCCAGCACCGCCTCGCCGCCGATGAGATCCCGCGGTATCACCAGCACCAGCGGCAGGTCCCCGAGATCCCCGTCGTACACCACGGTGTCCCAGCCCACCCTCGCCAGCCCGGACGGCGACAGCTCCGCGAAGATCGACGCGGCGGCGCAGCCCTGCCCGGCCCGGGCGCCGGGGCCCCGGTGCGCACCGAACAGCTGCCGCACCGCCGTCAGCAGGAAGCCTCGGCGCATCGCCGCGAGCTGCCCGTTGGGCGGCGCGAAGGCGATGACTTCCAGAGGCGTCGGATCCAGCAGCACGAGGCCGGCCACCAGGTCCGGTCGGCGCCTGGCCACGTTCGCGACCAGCAGCCCGCCGAAGGAATGGCCGACGAACACGAAGGGTGCCCGCTCCCCCGCCGCCTCCAGCGCCGCCGGCAGCTCCTCCGCCTCGGCCGCCGTCGTCCGCGGGAACCGCCCGACGTCGCTCCGGCCCGTCCCGAGGCGGTCGACCAGCACCGACCGGGTCCGGGCGGACAGCATCGTGTGCAGCTCCCGGAAGTCCTCGCCGGGGGCGTGCCCGCCGGGCATCCAGACCACTGTCGGCGCACCTCCGGCCCGCCCCTCGGCGAGGACGTGCATCCGGTGACCGCCCACGTCCACCAACCGCCCCGGCGGTGGATTCACCCGCGCCTCCCGGGCCACCAGCACGAGGTGCCGAACGGCTCCCGCCGCCAGCAGCACCCCGACAGCCAGCGCTAGGCCACCGAGCGTCACCGCCCAGGCCGCGCCCGTCGTGAGGAGGCCGCCGCCCGCTCCTGCCACCACCAGCGCGACCGGCACCCCGATCCAGTCCCGGCTCAGCGCTGCGAGCAGGGAGTTCGCCATTCGTCCGTCCCGTCGCATGGGTCCTCCGCAACGGCACTCGTCAACCGATCCCTCCCAGTGTTCTTCCCCCGCTCATCCGGCCCGACGCCCAGCCGTCCTCCCGCAGCGGCCCGGGAACGCATCGCACACGGCCGGAGGCCAGCTCGCCGACGCCGGAATCGACGGGGTGGTGTTCGGCCGGGTCGACCACGCCGGACTCACCCGGGTGAGGTCCGTCCCGCTCGCCCGGCTCGAACACGCCGCCGGACAGTTCGCGGTCTCGGTCGCCGCCGAGGGGCCGGTCGAGGCGGCCGACACCACGATGCCGGTGCGCCACACCGTCCGGGCGGTCTCCGCCCGGCACGGCCCGCGGGTCTCGTTCGCACCCGTCTTGACCGGGTTCCGTGGCCTGCTCCTCCACCCGCTGTGCGCCCCGCTCGGCCCGACCGGCGCGAAGGCCGACGCGCGAGGCCGTGTTCGGCATCTCCGCGCCGATCCCCAGCTCTGCACGCCCGCCCCGCCCCGGGCTACCGCTCGGCATGCGGAACCACCCGAACGGCGTCAATGTGAGCCTCATGGCCTTGACGGTCAGGTCCCACCGGACCCTGTCCAGGAGCTTCCGGATGCCGGGATCACGCACGGCGGCGCCCTGCGCGCGGGAGAGCCGGGCGAGGCAGTGGTGGCCGACCGGGGGCGCACGACGGCCGGGCCGGCCGGCGGACAACCGGGCACCGCCGGCCCGGTGGATCGGTGCGTCCCGCTGGTCCCGGCTCGGTGACCGGCCGAAGATGGCGGCATGGGTGTCGACGACTCGGGTACCGGGCTGCTGGTGACGAACGTGCGCGTCTTCGACGGGATCGGAGGGGAAGCGGTGCCGGGGCATGTCCGGGTCCAACGGGACAGGATCGCAGAAGTGGCGCTGGGCCGCCCCTTCCCGCGCGGCCTCCCGGGAGGCGCGACGGTGCTCGACGGCGGAGGCCGCACCCTCATCCCGGGGCTCACCGACGCGCACGTCCACCTGTTCGCGATCGGCGGCACCATGGCGGAACTGCAGCTCGCGCCGACCGGCACCGTGTACTACCAGGCCCTGGCCGCTGCCCGCGACATGCTGATGCGCGGCTTCACCACGGTTCGGGACATGGCCGGCGACACCGAACCGCTGCGGCGGGTGCTGGACCTCGGACTGTTCCCGGGCCCACGGATCTACCCGAGCCAGGCGGCCGTCTCCCAGACCGCCGGCCACGGCGACTTCGGGACGGTCCACGACGCCCCGACCGCCCTGGGCGGACCACCGGCCCGGACCGAACAGATCGGGTTCACCCGGGTGGCCGACGGGCCGGAACGGGTGCTCGCCGCGGTGCGCGAACAGCTCAAGAAGGGCGCCACCCAGATCAAGCTGATGGCCGGCGGCGGCGTCATCTCCGAGTTCGACCCGCTGGACGTGCTGCAGTTCACCACGGCCGAGCTGGAGGCCGCCGTCGCCGCGGCCTCCGACTGGGGCACCTACGTGACCGTGCACGTCTACACCTCCGAAGGCGTCCGCCGCGCGGTGCGGGCCGGGGTGCGCTGCATCGAGCACGGGCACCTCGTCGACGAGGACACCATCCGCTACCTCGCGGAGAACGGCGTGTGGCTCAGCACCCAGCCGTTCGAGGTCGACGACCACCACTACGCCTCCCCGGACAGCGACCGCAAGAACCGCGCGGTCTGCGAAGGCGTCGCCCGCACCATCGCCTGGGCGGTGAAGCACGGCGTTCGGCTGGCCTTCGGCACCGACCTGGTCCTCGACCCCGGGAAGGCCCACCGGCAGAACGAGATGCTCGTCCGGCTCGCCACCCACCTCGGCCCGGTCGAGGCCCTGCGGACGGCCACCTCCGGCAACGCCGAGCTGTTCCGCCTGTCCGGCCGCCGAGACCCCTACCGCGCCGCGCCGCTCGGCGTCATCGCACCGGGAGCGTGGGCCGACCTCCTGGTCGTCGACGGCGACCCCACCACCGACCTCTCCGTCCTCGCCGACCCCGCACGCAACCTGCGACTGATCGTCAAGGACGGCGTCGTCCACAAGAACGAACTCGGCTGACCCCGGGGCCGGTCGGTCAGGCGTGTCGCAGGCAGAGGCTCCCCCACTGGAATCCCGCACCGATCCCGGACAGCACGTAGGTGTCCCCGGGGAGCAACGCGCCTTCCGCCATGGTGGCGTGGAGTGCGGTGAACAGGCCGGCCGACCCGGTGTTGCCCAGTCGCTCGACGGTGACGGGGACACGCTCGCGGGGAACGCCCAGGGCGGTCATGGTTTCGGTGAGGATGTTCAAGTTGGCCTGGTGCAGGAAGAAGTACCGGATCCCTCCGATCGGCACACCGGCCCGGTGCACGGCGCCGGCGATGCTCTCGGGCAGACGGGTGGTGGCGGTGTTCCAGACGGCACGGCCGTCCATCCGCAGGTAGTGCTCCCCGGCGGCGACGGTGGCCGTGGTGGTGGGCAGCCGGGTGCCTCCGGCGGGGATCTGGACGTCGTAGGAGAGCTGGGATCCCAGGTCGTAGGAGAGCAGACCCGCCCCGGCCTCGTCGGTGCGGGTGAGGACCACGGCTGCCGCGGCGTCTCCGAAGAAGACACCGGTCGTGCGGTCGGTGGGATCGGTGACCCTGGAGGCGCAGTCGGCCGCGAGAAGCAGAACGGTGGTGATCGAGGGGTTCTGCAGGAGGTGGGCGGCGATCAGCATGGCCTGGACACCGGAGGCACAGGCCGCCTGGGTGACGTCCAGGGACAGGGCGCGGTGGGCGCCGAGGGCGTCCTTGACGATCAACGCGGTTGACAGGAGCGGCTGGTCCCAGGTGTAGGTGGCGACGATGACCGCGTCCAGCTGGGCAGGCGCGACACCGGCGGCGTCCAGGGCCGGACGGGCCGCGGCGACGCACATGTCGGAGGTCGCCAGGTGCGGGGCCAGCCGCCGGCGCTCACGGATTCCGGTGCGGCTGGTGATCCATTCGTCGCTGGTGTCCAGGGTGCGGGTCAGCTGCTGGTTGGTGATGACGGTCGGCGGCAGGTGCACCCCGGTCCCGACGACGGCGAACGGCACGGGCAGGCCGGCGCCGGTCTGGTGGAACAGCGTCCGGTCCACGGTGACGGTCACAGCAGGCTGCTCCACCCGGACTCGACGATCGGTTCGCCGCGAGAGACTCCCATAATTCGTTTCCCTCCCCTGCCGGTCCGTGCATGGCTCAGCACAGCCCGGTCCGTCGTGTTTCAGTACCGTCGTATCGTTCCACGACACATCTGGGTCGGAAATCGCACCGTAATCCGTGCGTGTGACAAAGCCTCCACGTGTTTGACGTCATGTCGCTGTTATTCGCTACCGCGTTCGCCCGAGAAGCGTGCCGCCATCGCCCCGCCGTCACCGAGGCGACTACGGGGACCCGACCCTCCCCGACCCGCCACCTGGCGCCCGCGCCAGCGAATACAACCCGGTAGGCCGTGATTCACGTTCCCGCCCCCGTACGCCGACGGGCCGCCCCACTGCTCGCCGAACCCGTTCCGAGGCCGCGGCACGCCATGCACGGATTCCACATCGACCGGATTCCGGGATCGATCCGCACGTGAAAAAGGAATACAGCGCTCCTGATTCTTGATCGTCCTCCAGGCAAGGCCGTACGAAGGGGGCGCGGGTGACCGATCCGAAGGTGTTCCGGCGGGGTGCGCCGGGGTGATCGCGGCAGGGCCCGGACTGGCCCGTCGCCGGATCGGTCGGCAGGGGACACGGCCGTCGCCGAACCCGGCCCGGCGGCTCAGGCCCGGCGGCCGGGGCCGGCGGCTCAGGCCCGGCGGCGCCGGCGGAGCCAGAGCCCGGTGCCGACCAGCAGCACGGCCGCGACGGCGGTGCCGGCGGCGGCCCAGGTGGTGGAGTCGGAGGTGTCGCGCGCGGAGGCGGAGCCGGAGGCCGCGGCCGGTGCGGAACCGGCGGGGGCGGGCTCGGACACCGGCCCGCCGGTGGGCACCGGGACGGGCCCGGCGCCCGTCCCCGTCGACGCGGCCGACGGCACACCGGCCGGGGGCGACGCGGCCGCCGTACCGGCGGGCGCCGGGTCGTCGATGACGGCGTCCGCCACGTCCAGTTCGCGCTGGGCGTGGCCGAGCGAGGGGAAGGCGCAGTCGACGGTCACCTGCCAGTGCCCGGCGGGCAGGATCTCCCGGGTGGTGTACGTCCCCGGGCGGCCCGGGACGCCGACCAGTCGCCAGGGGCCCACCGTCCGGCCGTCCGCCGCGGTGGCGGAGAGCGTGCCGGCGAACTCCTCGGTCACCGGGTCGTGGTCGTTCTCCCAAGTGGCGACGGTGCTGACGTGACCGTTCTGCTGGCCGGTGACGTCCAGGTGGACGCTGTCGCCGTGGGCACCGGCCGGTGCGGCGGTGGGCAGGACGGCGGCCGCCGCGAGGGCGCAGGCGGCAAGGAGCGGGCGGGTTCGCATGGCGGGTGTTCCTCGGAGCGGTGTGGGAGGACGGGTGTGGGAGGACGGGTGCGGGAGACGGGGGCGGGGGGGGGGGTTGACGGCGAGAGAGGGGGCGGGCGGTGTGGGGGGGGGCGGGGGGGTTAGTGGGGGTGGGGAGGGGGAGGGGGTAGGGTGAGAGGGCGAGGGCGCGGTGGCCTCTGGGCCTTTCCTCTCAGAGCTGGTGTCCCCCCCCCGGCACGCGGGCCGGGCGACGTGCGGGACCGTGGCACCGGGCAGCCGGGCAGCCGGACTGCCGGACTGCCGGACTGCCGGGCCACGGTCCTCGGGCGCGCGGCCCGCGGTCGGTCGGAGCTGCCTGCTTACGTGGTCTTCAGGAGCGACCAGTTCTGCTGCGGCCGGCCGTTCGCCTGCTGCAGCTCCAGCAGCCAACCGCCGTAGTACCAGCGAGTGCTGAGCCCCAGCACGAGCGAGCCGCCGTCCGCGGTGACGGTGAACCCGCCCTCGACGGCGTTGAGCTGCCACTTCTGCGCGGTCGTGTTGGAACACGGCTGCTGGGCGACGTACTGACCGGCCACCGGGGCGCCGCCGAGCTGCAGGCACTTGCCGGAGCGCGCGGACTTGATCCGCACCGCGCCGTTTCCGGCGTCCTCGAACTGCCACTTCTGGTTGGCGTAGCCGGTGCGCTGGTAGGCGATGGCCACGGTCCCGTCGTTCATCGAGCTGCCCCACAGGTCGGCGGCCTGCCCGGTCAGTCCGTTGACCATCGTGTAGCGCGTGCCCGGCTGCGGGCGGCCGGTGTCGGCGACCGTGCGGAAGGTGGCGGTGCGACCGGGCTTGCCGACCGCTCCGGCGGCGTCGCGGACGGCCACGGCCACGGTGTACGAGGTGCCGGGGGCGAGGCGGACCACGCCGACCACTGTCGAGCGGACGGTGCCGATCGCCTGGCCGTTCAGCAGCACGTCGTAGCCGGCCGCGGCGGGTACGGCGGTCCAGCTGAGCACGGCGGAGTTCTGGGTGACCTGGCTGACGCCCACCGCGGGGCCGGTGTTGCCCGCCGTGGGGGTCGCGGTCGGAGTGGGGGTCGCAGTCGCAGTCGGGGTCGCGGTCGGCGACGGGGAGCCGGTCGGCGTGGGGGTGGTGCTGCCGGTGGGCGTCGGGGTCGGCGAGGGCGTGCGGGTCGGCGTGCCGGTCGGAGTCGGGGTGGGCGTCGGGGTGGGCGTCGGGTCGGGGCCGCTGCCGCCACCGGCGATGAGGAAGCGGTTGTTGGCGACGTTCCAGTGCGTGGTGAGGTAACTGCCCGGCGACGGTGAGGTGTTGTAGTAGTCGTCGTGGTTGCAGTCGAGCCGGTCGTCATGGGCGCGGTCCGGGCAGACGGTCCGCATCTGCGGGTAGTCGGGGGCGTCCGAGTAGCACATCACGTCCCACTCGTCGACGCAGTGCCCGGCCTTGCTGGAGTTGGGCGCGCTGTTGTTCACCGCGCCCAGGTTGTGGCCGAGTTCGTGGGCGGCGGTGCTGCCGCTCCAGCACCCGGAGTCGGTCCGGCCGTACGAGGGCCCGAAGTTGCTCAGGTTGTCCTGGCCGGGGCGCTCGTCGCCGGCGAAGGTGCCGATCCCGCAGTACACCTTGGCGTCGGTGAACATCATGTACTTGCGGTCCTTGCGGTTGAACCCCTGCGCGGCGAGGGCCCGGTTGCTCGCGTTGAAGTCCTGGATCTCGGCGTCGGAGATCTGCACGTTCAGCACCGAGGCGCTGCAGTCGGACTCGGTGACGAAGCGGACGTGCCGTTCGCCGCCGGTCTCCGCGGCGCTGGCGTTGTAGATGACGTCGACGTCGGCGGACCACTTCTTGAACGAGGCGAGGTACTGGGCGAAGCGGTCGTTGCCCGGGCTGTGGACGTACACCACCTGGACGCGGTTGCCGCTGCTGCCGTCGCCATCGCAGACCAGCTTCGACCCGGCGGGCACGGCCGCTGCGGCCGGGGCAGCGTCCGCGGCGGTGCCGGCGCCGCCGAGCAGCGCCTTCTGCGTGGCGTCCAGGACGGGCGCGGAGCCCTTCAGCAGGTCGGCGGCGGCGGGTGCCTGGGCTCCGGCCGCGACGGTGAGCGCGGGCGTCCGGGCGACCGGGGCCGCGACCGGCGGGACGTCCTGGCGGATGTCCACGCCCTTGGGCGGCACGTCCGGGCCGTGGCTGCACTGGGTGCTGCCGGTGACCTCCAGCGTGCCGCCGCAGCGGTCGCTGCCGGGCAGGCTCAATCCGGCGTAGACCAGGCCGCGTTCGGGCTCGTCCTTGGGTATCGCCTTGAGCGGCGCGGCCTTCTGGTCCCGCTTCGGGGCGGGCGCCTGGGTGGCCCCCTCGGCGGTGCCGGTCTCCCCCGGTCCGCCGTCGTAGCCGACCAGCCCGGCCTGCGTCCCCGAACCGTCGACCCCGTCGGCCGCGGCCGTGACGGCGCCGTTCAGGGCCGCCGGCTCCAGCGCGGTGCGGATGCCGAGCGTTCCCGCCAGCAGCCCTGCCGCCACCGCCGCGGCGACCAGGGCGCTCCTGCGGGTGAGCCTGCGGCGCTTGCGCCGGCGAAGCTCGGTGCTCCGGTGTCCCATCGCGTTCCTTTCCTCGTGCGATGACCCGGGCCCTGTGGTGAGGGGGTCCGGGCCTTCCGACACTCCGGAGAGCACGAGGGACGACCGGCGATAACAGAAACATCTTGCGAAAATATTCAGCGCGTTCGAACCGCGGGCGACGGCGACGCCGGTTCCGGCCGGGGTGGTCCGGAGCCCGGCGACGGACCGTGCCGCACGGCCAAGAGGTGATCCGGCCGGCGAAGTGAGTGCCTTCGCCGACCGGATCACCTCAGAGGTCAGTGCTCAGTGCTCAGCGCTTGGTGCTCGGTGCTCGGTGCCGACACGGTCAGAAGATGAGCTTCCAGCCGTCGATGCGGCCCGAGTCGGTGCGGTACATGTCCTGCACCCGGAGCCGCCAGGTACCGTTGGCGAGCTGGGCGGAGGCGTCAACCGTGTAGGTCTCGATGACGTTGTCGCCCGAGTCGCCGACGTTGCTCTTCTTCAGCGAGTACACCGTGCCGTCCGGGCCGACCAGGTCGACGACCAGGTCACCGCGCCAGGTGTGCTTGATGTCCACGCCCACCTTGAGGTCGCTCGGCGCCTGGCCCGGGATCCGGTCGATGACGATGTCCGAGAAGATCGCAGGGCCCCCGTCCGGGATCTGCACAGGGGTGGTGTTCGCGAAGATGCCCCGGGAGACCTTCCAGGTGAACGTCGTCGCGAGGCTGCTGTGGTGGGAGGCCTTGGCGGTGACGGTGACCGTGTACGTGCCGGTGAGGGCCGGGACGCCGGTGACGCGGCCGGTGACCGGGTGGAGCGTCAGGCCCTCCGGGAGACCGGTCGCGTGGTAGGTGACGATGCCGGGGTTGAAGTTGGCGGCCTTGATCTGGAGATCGGCGGGGGCGCCGATCGCGGTGATCTGGCTGGCGACGGGGTCCAGCAGGAGGCCGTCGACGACGCGCGGGCCGACGTTGATGGCCGCCCAGGCGTTGGCGGTGTTCATGTAGGTCGCGCTGGTCGGCCCGTACAGGTCGGCGGCGGCCTGCAGGGTGGCGGTGCGGGCCGCCGCGTAGTTGGTCGACGAGGTCATGTAGGTGGTCAGCGCCCGGTACCAGATCTTGGCGGCCGCGTCCCGGCCGATGCCGGTCACCGGCAGGCCGTCGGAGGTCGGGGAGTCGTAGGCCACGCCGTTGACGGTCTTGCTGCCGCTGCCCTCGGAGGCCAGGTAGAACCAGTGGTTGGCCGGGCCGGAGGAGTAGTGCACGTCGATGGAGCCGAGGTCGGACGACCAGGAGTCCCTGGAGCGGCCGTCCTTGGAGGGCTTGTCCATGTAGCGCAGCGGACTGCCGTTGCCCCTGATGTCGATCTTCTCGCCGACCAGGTAGTCGCCCTTGTCCTCGGGGTTGTCGGCCCAGAACTCGATGGCGGCGGCCATGATGTCCGAGGTGGCCTCGTTCAGGCCGCCGGACTCGCCGCTGTAGATCAGGTTCGCGGTGGCGGAGGTGACGCCGTGGGTCATCTCGTGGGCGCCGACGTCGATGGAGGTCAGCGGCTTGACGTTGCCCGCACCGTCGCCGTAGGTCATGCAGAAGCAGCTGTCGGACCAGAACGCGTTGACGTAGTTGTTGCCGTAGTGGACCCGGGTGTAGGCGCCGACGCCGTCGTCCTTGATGCCGTTGCGGCCGTGGACGTTCTTGTAGTAGTCCCAGGTGAGTTGGGCGCCGTAGGCGGCGTCCACGGCGGCGGTCTGCCGGTTGGAGACGGTGCCGTCGCCCCAGGTGTCGGTCGGATTGGTGAACAGCTTCCTGGTGGAGCTGGTGCCGTTCAGGTCGTAGGTGCTGTGGCCGCCGCGGGTGTTGTCGGTCAGCGCGAAGCCGCCGCCGGCCGCCGCCGAGGTGCCGATGGTGACCTGGCCCGAGTACTTGCTGTTGCCGACGCCCGTCTCGATGCCCTGGTACTCGAAGATCTTCTTGCCGGAGTTGGCGTCGGTGATGACGTGCAGCTCGGACGGCGTGCCGTCCTCCTGCGTGCCGGTGACCACCGTCTCCCACGCGAGGCGCGGGGTGCCGGACGCGGCCCAGACCACCTTGCGGGCGCTGTCGGCCGCCGGCTCCGCGACCTTCGCGCTGCCGGCGCTGTCGAGCGCGAGGCCCTTCGCCGCCTCGGCGCTCTCCTTGGCGGTGGTGTCGACGGCGATGTCCGCCTCGGTGGCCTTGGTGACGCCCTTCGTGGAACCGTCCGCGGCGGTGTGGACGACCAGGTCGCCGCCGAGCACCGGCAGTCCGTCGAAGGTCCGCTCGTAGCGGGTGTGCACGCTGCCGTCGGCGTCCTTGGTGACGCCCCTGGCGACCAGCGCCTCCTTCGACCCCAGCTTCAGCGAGCCGGCGGTCTCCGCCAGCGACGCGTCCGCCGAGGCCAGCAACTCACCGCGCTGCTCCGGCGACAGTTGCACCGGCAGCGCGCCGGCGGCGGCCCGGACCTCGGCGGGGGCCTGGACGGGAGTCTCGTCGGCGATGGCGACACCGGATGTCAGGGCAGCCACGATCATCGCGGCGCCGACTGTCAACGCGCCTGCGCCGGTGGTCTTTCGGGAGGATCGATTCACACTGAACTCCTTCTGCGACGGCCGCGCGGGTGCGGCCGGAGTCAGCCGGGAGGGCAGGGATGGTGCCGCCCGGTAGAGCTGGTGGTTCGAGTGGGGGACAACCTCCACGTGGTCACCGCAGCGGGTGGTGCGCGTGCGACTGCAAGGGCCGCTGCAGCGATGGGACGGTACAGTGCCATCTTTGTTGGAAACACGTCACCCGTGCGGCGACAAGTTGGCCGGAATGCTTCGTGATAGACGTAATGTCGAGGTAATCCATCGTCAGAAGACGGGTAATGCGGGGGAAAACAGACCGGCGCCGGCGCCGGCGTCGGCCCCGCACCGCCCCCGGCTCCTCCTCCCCGAGCTCCCGGACGGTCCCCCGTGATCGCCTCACCACCGGGCGCGCGGTGTGGTGCTTACGGGTGGGTGGCCCTGATGTTGGGCTGGGTCTTCTGGTTGTAGATCTCCTTGCCGTCCGCGTTGTAGGCGTGGACGTAGGGGGCCGGGGGGAAGGAGTTCGCGTTGTTTCCGGTGGAGACGGCAGCCGTGTAGGCGAAGGCGCCGCCCGCCATGACGGCCGGGTACTGGGTCGGGTCGTCGCCGTAGCTGATGGTGACCTTGGCGACATCGGGTGTGTA
>NZ_JBHVJT010000091.1:0-6132 GCF_042798815.1 Kitasatospora sp. NPDC057738
TTTCTTGTTGTGTGTGTGGTGTGGTGTGGGGTTAGGGGAAGATGTTGTGGCCGGGGGTGAGGGTGTGGGTGGGGTCGTAGGTGTTTTTGGCGTTGGTGAGGGTGGTCCAGTGGGGGCCGTAGTGGTGTTGCCAGTCGGTGGGGGTCATGTTGGGGATGGCGCCGACGAGGTAGCGTTTGGCGCCGAGTTGGGTGGCGGTGTTGTAGAGGTTGCGGTTGCGGGTGAGGTGGGTGGTGGGGTTGGTGGTGGTGGGGTTGGGGAAGGCGAGGAGGTCGAAGAGGTAGGTGATGGGTTCGTTGGGGGTGATGGCGAGGGGGTGGGTGAGTTTGTTGGTGTGGAAGGGGTAGCAGAGGAGGAGGCCGGGGCCGATGTCGTCGGGGGTGAGTTGGGGGAGGGTGTGGTTGAGGAAGGTGGGGGTGGTGGTGGCGGGGAGGAAGAGGGAGAGCCAGGGTTTGGGGGTGTTCCAGTAGCCGAGGTTTTTGATGGTGTCGGCGAAGGTGTCGGCGCGGTAGGTGTATTCGCGGTAGGTCTGGTCGGTGATGGTGGTGGTGGTGGGGTTGAGTCCGGTGAGGAGGGGGGTGGGGTTGGGGGGTGTGGTGTTGTAGTGGGTGACGGCTTCGATTTTGTAGTGGGGGGGTTGTCCGTTGGGTTGGATGAGGATTTCGCCTGTTTGGGAGGGGAAGCGGCCGTCGTTGAGGATGGTTTGTTGGTCGGTGAGGAAGGTGTGTTGGTCGGTGTAGGTGAGGGTGAGGATGCGGGCGTTTTGGGGGGCGGGGACGAGTTTGAGGGTGGCTTTGGTGATGATGCCGACCTGTCCGGCGCCGGCGAGGGCGGTGTGGAAGAGGTCGGGGTTTCGGGTGGGGGTGGCGGTGAGGATGCGGCCGGTGCCGGTGACGATTTCGATGGCTTCGACGGTGTCGGCCTGGAGGCCGTGTTTGTGGACGGTGGAGCCGATGCCGCCGATGCTGATGGTGCCGCCGATGGAGAGGTGGAGGTAGTCGGTGAGGGCGGGGGGTGTGAGGTTTTGGGCGAGGGTGGCTTCGGTGAGTTGGGCCCAGGTGACGCCGGTGTCGACGGTGGCGTTGGTGGGGGTGATGGTGTGGATGCGGTTGAGGGCGCGGGCGTTGATGCTGATGCCGCCGGCGACGCCGGCCTGGCCGTAGTTGGAGTGTGATTCGAGGTCGTTTCCGGTGCCGCTCTGGCCGTTCATGGCGACTTTGAGGTTGTTGCGGCGGGCGAAGTCGATGATGGTGGCGATGTCGGGGGCGCCGGCGGGGTGGAGGACGGCGTAGGGGGTGTTGGTGGTGAGGCGGCCGAAGTCGTGGGCGTGGGTGTTGCGGGTGGTGGGGTTGGTGGTGAGGGTGCCTTGGATGGGGGGTAGGGGGGTGATGCGGCCGCGGGTGGGGGTGTCGGTGGTGGCCCAGGTGCGGGTGGTGGTGTTGTAGCCGATGACGGTGGCGGCGGCGCCGGTGAGCAGGGTGCGCCTGGACAGGGGGGTTCGGTTCATGCGCGGTGGTCTCCTCGGGGTGGTGGTCGGGCCCGGCGGGTGCGGGTGCGGGTGGTGTGTGGTGGGTGGCGGTGGTGCGGTCCGGCCGGTCCGGGGGTTTGTGTTCCTGGTCCGGTGGTCGGGTCGGCCGTGCCGGTCCTGCTGATCGCGGTCTTCTCGGCCTGTCGGTCGTGCAGGTCGTTCGCGCCTCGTCGACCCAGCCGGTCCAGCCGGTCCAGCCGGTCCAGCCGGTCCAGCCGGGGCTGAGCGGGCTGTCGGCAGTACTGGCTGTGCTGTTCCTGCTCGGCCTGTCTGCTCTGTCGGCGGTGCCGGCCGCGGGGTCCTTGCCGGTTGTGCCGGTGGGGGCCGCGGGTCTTGCCCGGTGTGTGGAGCGGCCGTGTTCGGTGCGGTTCATCCGTCGGGTCGGCTGCGCCGTTTCTTCCGGTCCTTCCGGGTCCTTGCCGCTGGTGCTGGTGCTGGTGCGGGTCGGGTTCCCGTGCTTGGCGGTTCGATCGGCCTGCCCTGCCGGTTGGGCCGTCCGCGCGGGTCTTGCCTGGTGCGTGGACCGGCTGCGTTCTGTGGGTGCTGCGGGTCGGGCCGGGGCCGAAGGGGCTGCGTCGGTGTTACTGGCCCTGTCGGTTGTACCGGCCTTGCCGTTCTTGCTTGTCGTGCGGGTTGTGCTGGTGCGGGTTCGGTTTTCGTTCCTGGTGGTGCCGCACGTGTGTCCTGCCGGTGCTGTCGGCCGTGGCCTGCCCTGCCGGTTGTGCCGGTGGTGCCGGTCTTGCTGGTCCTCGGCCGTTGTGGTCGTGCGTGCGGTGGGGCTTCTGCCTTTTGTAGCCGTGGTGCTGGTCCTGCTTGTGGTGCTGGTGCTGGTGCTGGTGCTGGGGCCGGTTCCTTTGCCTGCTGTTCCCGACGGCGCTGCTGGTCCCAACTGGTGTGGTGGTGTGGTGGGTTGGTGTTCTCGCCGTGCCGTTTCTCCTGGCCGTACCGGCCTTGCGGGGTGTGCGGGTGGTGCCGGTTCTGCCCTGGCCCGTCGATCCTGCCGGTTCTGCGGGCGCTGGCTGTCGTGCGGGTTGTGTTGGTGCGGGGGCCGGTTCCTTTGCCTGCCGGCCCCGTCTGCCGGTCCTGTGTGCTGCGCCGGGTGTTCCGGTCGTGTGTGCTGTAGCGGTTCCTTCCGCCTGTAACTGACCTGCTGGTCCTGCTTGTTGTTTCGGCGCCGGTGCGGGTGCGGGTGCGGGTCGGGTCGGTCGGGTCGGTCCCGCGGGCGTGCATGGCGGGTGGTGTGGTCTGGGTCGGTTCTGGGGGTCGTGGCGTGGGTGGTCCTGCGTGCGGTGGTGTCTTTGTGGTGTGCAACTGTGGTGCTGGCTTTGTGTGTTGTGCCGGTTCTGCGGGTCTTGCCCGTGGTGCTGGTGCTGGTGCTGGTGCTGTGTCGGGTGTGTTGTGTTGTGGGTGTTGTTCGGGTGGGCCGGTCTGTGGTGTGGGCCGGCCTGTCGCGGTGGTGCGGTGTGGCGGGTGGTGGCGGGGGCGGTGGCTGGGTGCGGGGTGCTGCCGGGGGCGTGATGCCGGGTGCCGGTGCCGCCGGGTGCCGGGTGTGTTGCTGGTGGCCGGGGGGCGGTGGCTGGGTGTGGGGTGCTGGGTGTGTCGCCGGCTGCCGGGGCCGGGGTGCCGCTGTGTGCGGGGTGCCGGGTGTGTTGCTGGTGGCTGGGTGGTGCGGGGGCCGGGGTGCCGCCGGGTGCCGGTGCCGCCGTGTGCGGGGTGCCGCCGGGGGTGTGCCGCTGGGGGCCGGGTGCGGGGTGCCGCGGGGTGCCGCCGGGTGGTCTGGTGTGTGTGGGGTGTTAGGGGGTGGTGTGGGTGGTGGTTTGGTAGTTGGTGAGGTCGAAGGTGCGGGTTTGTTGGCGGAAGCGCCAGGTGTAGGTGGGCCAGATGTTGGGGTTGTTGCCGTGGGTGTCGGTGTACCAGCTGGTGCAGCCGCCGGTGTTCCAGACGGTGTTTTTGAGGCGGTTCTGGAGGGTGGTGTTGTAGGTGGTTTGGGCGTGGGGGTGGACGTCGAGGGTGGTGAGGTGGTGGGTGTGGAGGGTTTTGAGGGCGGCGAGGATGTAGGTGATCTGGGCTTCGATCATGACGGTTTGGGAGGAGTGGCCGAGGGTGGTGTTGGGGCCCAGGAGCATGAAGAGGTTGGGGAAGCCGTGGATGGTGGTGCCGCGGTGGGCGGTCATGCCGTGGGTGTTCCAGGTGTCGTGGAGGGTGTGTCCGTGGCGGCCGTGGATGAGGTGGGCGATGGGGCGGTCGGTGGCGGTGAAGCCGGTGGCGAGGATGATGGTGTCGATGTGGCGTCGGGTGCCGTCGGTGGTGGTGATGTGGGTGGGGCCGATGTGGGTGATGGTGTCGGAGACGATGTCGACGTTGGGTTGTTGGATGGCGGGGTACCAGGTGTTGGAGAAGAGGAGGCGTTTGCAGCCGACGGTGTAGTCGGGGGTGAGGCGGGCGCGCAGGGTGGGGTCGGGGACGGATTTTTTGAGGTGGCCTGCGGCCATGTTCTTCATGCCGGTGGTGCGGGAGGGGCGGGACATGAAGAACGCGACGATTTCGCGGCCGTGTTTGTTGAAGGCGCGGCGGAAGCGTTGGTAGCCGGGGAGGTGGCGGAGCATCCAGGTGTGGCGGGGGGTGTTGGGTTTGTCGGGTTTGGCGGCGACCCAGGGGGGTGTGCGCTGGTAGAGGTCGATGTGTGCGGCGTGGGGTTGGATGGCGGGGACGAACTGGATGGCGGAGGCGCCGGTGCCGATGACGGCGATGTTGCGGCCGGTGAGGTCGTGGTCGTGGCGCCAGCGGGAGGAGTGGAAGACGGTGCCGGTGAAGGTGTCGAGGCCGGGCAGGTCGGGGACGGCGGGGTCGGAGAGGTAGCCGGTGCCGGTGACGAGGACCTGGGCGGTGTAGTGGCCGTGTTTGGTGCGGATGTCCCAGTGGTGGTGGGTGTCGTTCCAGGTGGCGTCGAGGAGTTCGTGGTCGTAGCGCAGGTGGGGGTCGACGCCGTAGCGGGTGGCGCAGTTCTTGAGGTAGGTGTGGACCTCGGTGCGGGTGGCGAAGGTGGATTTCCATTCGGGGTTGCGGGCGAAGGAGAAGGAGTAGAGGTGGGCCTGGACGTCGCAGGCGCAGCCGGGGTAGGTGTTGTCGCGCCAGGTGCCGCCGAGGTCGTGGGCGCGTTCGAAGACGAGGAAGTCGTCGATGCCGGCTTTGAGGAGGGCGATGGCGGTGCCGAGGCCGGAGATGCCGGCGCCGATGATCGCGACTTTGAGGTGGCGGACGGCGAGGTCGCCGGCGGCGGGGGCGGCGGGGGCGGTGGCCGCGGTGGTGGTGGTGCCCGTGCGGGTGTCCGTGGCCGTGCCGGTGCCGGTGCCGGTGCGGGTGTTGGTGGCGTCGGCGGTGGTGGTGGTGTCGGTGTCCGCGGTGGTGGTGGCCGCGGTGGTGGCCGTGGTGCTGCCGGCGCTGATGGTGGTGTCGGTGTCGGCGGTGGTGGTCGCGCCGGTGCCGCGGGTCGTGCCGGTGGTGGTGGTGTCGGGGGTGGGGGTCACCCCCGCCGCCGGGGTTGTGGGGGGTGCCGCCGGGGTGGCGGTGGGGGTGTTGGTGGTGGTGCGGTCGGGGGCGGGGGTGGTGGTCATGGCGTCGGTGTCCTCTTCTCGGGTGTCCTCGGTGGGCCCGGGGGTCAGGCGCGGCGGGTGAGGGTGACGCGGAAGTTGTTGAAGATGTGGTCTTCGAGGGTGTAGGCGAAGATGTCGAGGTAGCGCTCGAAGCGGGCGACGGTGGTCTCGTCGGTCATGGTGACGGCTTCGTCGCGGCGGGCGGCGAGGAGTTGGAGCCAGGCGCGGCAGGCGCGGGCGAAGGACTCGGGTTCGTTGCGGATCTCGGTGACCTCGAAGAGGCCGTCGAGGCCGGCGGCGAGTTCGGGCAGGCGCGGGATGTGGCAGCCCTCGAACTCCTCGCGCTGGAGGAACTTCAGGTCGTCCAGGAGCTGGCGGCGCAGCGGGGGGTTCTCGACGGTCATGGTGTGCAGGACGAAGCGGGCGCCGGGCTTGAGGAGGGAGTGGACCTGCTTGAAGAAGACGCGGTAGCGCTGGGTGCGCTCCTTGGGGGTGAGGGAGGAGAGCACGAAGTGTTCGAGTGCGTTGATGCAGAACGCGGCGTCGTAGGGGGCCTGGCCGTCGGCGAGGCGGTGGTCCTCCCAGCTTTCGACGCGGGCTTCGATGGCGGGGTTGGCGAGGGCGTCGACGAAGTCGGCCTGGGTGCGGGAGAGGGTGACGCCGACGGCCTTCTTGACGCCGTGGACGGTGGTGAGGCGGTTGAGCATGGTGCCCCAGCCGCAGCCGATGTCCAGGACGGTGTCGGTGCGGGCGGCGCGGGCGAGGTCGGTGAAGGCGTCGAGCTTGCGTTCCTGGGCCTCGTCGAGGACGGCGACGAGGTCCTCGCCGTCCTCCCAGTAGCCGCCGGAGTACATCATGGTGGGGCCCAGGATGAGCCGGTAGAGCTCGTTGGGGACCTCGTAGTGGTGGCGGATGGCCTCGACGTCGGGGTTGATGGAGCGGGCTTCGACGGTGGTCATGGGATGGGGCCCCTCGGTTGACGATGGTGGGTATCGGACGGGTGGGCGGCGG
>NZ_JBHVJT010000091.1:6230-9989 GCF_042798815.1 Kitasatospora sp. NPDC057738
GGCCTCGACGTCGGGGTTGATGGAGCGGGCTTCGACGGTGGTCATGGGATGGGGCCCCTCGGTTGACGATGGTGGGTATCGGACGGGTGGGCGGCGGCGGGGCCGGCGCCCGGTGCGCGGTGGCGGGTGGCCCGGCCTGCGGTGCCCGATGGCCGGTGCGCGGTGCCTGGTACGTGGTGCGCGGTGCGCGGTGCGCGGTGCCTGGTACGTGGTGCGTGGTTCTCGGCGCCGCGCGTGGAGCGTGGTGCGTGGTGCGTGGTGCGTGGTGCGTGGTGCGTGGTTCTCGGTGCCGCTCGGGCCGCCGTGGCGGCCGTGGCGGCCGTGGGGCCGGTTGTTGCGGTCGTGGTGCGGCCGCTCGGGCGGTGTTCTGTGCCGGGACCGGGCCGCGGGTGCGGACCGGTCGGCTCCGGCCGGGGTGGACGGCCTGGCCGGGCCGCTGCCCTCGGCGCCTGCCGTGCCGGGCGGCCGGGTGCCGTCCGTCGTGCGGTGTTTCCGGTCGAACTGGGTTGCTGGCCGGGTCGGTTGGTTCCCGGGGTCGGCGGCTCTGTCGTGTTCGGGCGGCCGGGTGCCGTCCGTGGTGCGGTGTGCCGGTTGAACCCGGTTTCCGGCGCGGGCGGGTGGTTGGGTGCCGACCGGTGGGCGGTGTGCCGGCCGGGCCGGGCGGGGGCTCCCGGGGTTTGACGCCGTCCGGGGTGGACGGCCGTCCCGGGCAGCCGCCCCCGGCGCCTGCCGTGCCGTGCCGTTCCGTGCCGTGCCGTTTCGGGCGGTTGGGTGCCGCCCTTGTGCGGTGTTTCCGGTCGAACTGGGTTGCTGGCCGGGTCGGTTGGTTCCCGGGGTCGGCGGCTCTGTCGTGTTCGGTGTGTTGCGGTGTGTTCGGCGGGTGCCGTTCCGGGTGGCCGGGTGCTGCCCGGGGGCGGGTGGTTGCGTGCGGGTGCGGTGTGTTGTGGGTCAGGTAAGCGCGTGTCTCGCAAGCGGTGCGCAAGGCAGTGGGGGCCGGGTGGGTTGCGGGCCGGTTGCGGGGGAGCGGGTTTCATGCGGTTTCGGCAAGACGCACGGCTTCCGGGGTCCGTCCCCGGGGGGTGCTTCGGTTCCCGGACGGCGTGTTGTGCGCTGGTGCGGGGGGTGTGGGCGCTGTCGCCGTTGTGTTCCCGGTGTTGTCGGTGCCGGCTGTTCCGCCTGCCCGTCCGCCCGGCCGTCCCGCCTGTTCGCCCGCCTGTCCCGCCCGCCCGCCCGTCCGCCCGCCCGTCCGCCCGTCCGCCCGTCCGTCCCGCCCGTTCGTCCGCTTGTCCGTGTTGTGTTCGTGTCTGTCGGCCGGCCTGTTGTCGGTGTTCCTGTTCGCCCTGCCCCCCTTTGTGTTGTCGGTTGTGTGTGGTGTGTTCCCGGGGGTCGGGGGTGCGAGGAGTGCCGGGGCCGGGTGCGGGTGCGGGCGGGGCTCGTAGCGGGGTCCGTTGCGGGCGGCGGCGTGGGCGGCGTGGGCGGTGGGGGGTGTGGGTGCGGGTCGGGGCCGGGGGTGGTGTGTGGGTGGTGTTTTCTGTCCTGCTTCTTTCGATGCGTTGACGGCGTCCACCGTGTGGTGGGCGTGGAGAGGAACGATCACTGATGTCTCAGATCCCCACGATCGAGGACCTGGCCCAGCAGCTCCAGGCGGTCTCCGGTGCCCAGGAGATCGACGCGGACGCGGCGTTGCAGCACATCGCGGACGTCGATTCGCTGGACCTGATGGAGTGGCTGTACGGCTTCCAGAACCAGTACCCGCACATCCCGGCGGACGAGTCGCTGTTCGCGGACATCGACGACACCACGACGCTGCGTGTGGTCCACGAGCGGATCCTGGCGCTCGTGCCGGCCGCCGGTAACTGAGTCCGGGCGCGGCGGCGGAGCGGGAGAGGGAGAGGGGTCGCGTGGTGAGCGGTTTCGACGTCACCGGCTGGGGGATGTCGGTTCCCGAACGGGTGGTGACCAGTGCCGAACTCGCGCAGCGTTTCGGTGTGGACGAGCACTGGATCGTCTCGCGGTGCGGGATCCGTGAACGCAGGGCCGTGGGCGAGGGGCAGACCACGGCGTCGATGGCCGTCGAGGCCGGGCGCCGGGCGCTGGAGCGCGCGGGGCTGACGGGTGCGGACATCGCGCATCTGATCGTGGCGACGGCGACGCCGGAGCAGCCCTCGCCGGCGACGTCGGCGTTCGTCCACGACGAGCTCGCGATCGCGGGCAGCGCGCACGACGTGAATTCCGAGTGTGCCGGGTTCGTGTACGCGCTGGTGACGGCGGCGGGCCTGTTGCGGATGGATCCGCGGCCGATCCTGGTGATCGGCTCGGACACGCACACGCTGACCGCGAACCCCGCCGACCGGGACCTGTCGATCCTGGTGGGCGACGGTGCGGGGGCGGTGGTCCTGCGGCCGGGGGCGGTGGACCGGATCCGGGCGTGGAACCTGGGCGCGGACGGCTCGTGCAAGGACAGTCTGAAGGTCCTGGCGGGGGGTTCGCGGATGCCGACCACCGCGGACACCGTCGCCCGGGGTCTGCACTACGCGCAGATCAACGGCAACGAGATCTATCTGAACGCGGTGCGCTACACGGTGCGCACGATCCGCGAGACGCTGGAGCAGGCGAAGATCACGCCGGAGCAGGTCGACCACGTGGTGCCGCACCAGGCGAACATCCGGATCATCAACTCGGTGCTCTCCCACACCGGTATCCCGGCCGACCGGCTGGTGACGAATCTGGAGCGCTACGGCAACACCGCGTCGGGGTCGATCCCGATCGCGTTGGCGGAGGCGCTGGACGCGGGGCGGATCAAGGACGGTGACACGGTGCTGCTGGCCGGGTTCGGCGCGGGTATGACGTGGGGTTCGGTCCTGCTGACGTGGGGAGGGGTGGCGCGGTGAGCGGCAGGGACGCTTTCGGTGTGCGGCCGCCGTCGCCGGTGGCGCTGGTCACCGGTGCCTCCGGGGGGCTGGGCAGTGAGCTGGCGCTGGCCCTGGACGCGGCGGGCTGCCGGGTCGCGGTGCACTACAACAGCTCGCGCGAGGGCGCGGAGAAGGTCGCCGCCCAGCTCGTCAACGAGCACGTGCTGGTGACCGGCTCGGTCGCGGACTGGGACGCGGTCGGCGCGATGTACGGGCGGATCGAGGCGGAGCTCGGGCCGGTGGACGTGCTCGTCAACAACGGGGCGATCCGCAAGGACGCGCTGATGGCGATGCAGGACCCGGCGCAGTGGCGGCAGGTGATCGACACCAACCTCGTCGGCTCCTTCCACACCGCGCGTGCGTGCGTGCCGGCGATGCTGCGGGCGCGCTGGGGGAGGGTGGTCAACATCGTCTCCCCGTCGGCGCTGATCGCCACCGCCGGGCAGACCGCCTACGCGGCGTCCAAGGCCGGCCTGATCGGGCTGACCCGTACCCTCGCGGCGGAGTGCGGGCGCAGGGGGGTGACCGTCAACGCCCTGTCGCCCGGCTTCATGATCACCGGCATGACGGACACCCTGCCCGAGCACGTCGTGGCGGGCATGCGCGAGAAGGTCCCGGTGCCGCGGTTCGTCACCCCGCGCGAGGTCGCCCGCTCGATCACCCTGTTCCTCGACCAGGACTGCATGACCGGCCAGGTCATCAGCATCGACTCCGGGGCCTCCATCACCTGAACGCCCCCCCGGCGGGCCCGGGCCCGGGCACGGCGGTCGGCCCCCGGCCACCCGCCCCCGGCCGCCCCGGGCCTGTGCCGCCCCGGGCCTGTGCCACAACACCGTCAGGGGGGTGA
>NZ_JBHVJT010000091.1:9999-39997 GCF_042798815.1 Kitasatospora sp. NPDC057738
GCCTGTCTCCTGGGCCTCCGTTTCCTGCCCTCCCCATTCGCACTGGCACGGTCCCCATACCGTGGGGAACACGCCCCCCGCTGCCGGTGGCCGCCGCCATCGGGCGAGGACGGCGGCGGCGAGCAGCGGCACGTGGTCACGACCGGGCGCTGCGCACCGCGGTGAACGCGTTCGTGGACGCGGTGAGCCTGCACGACGACATCGTGTCCTGCGACCGCGGGGTCGAGGAGGGAACGGTCGGGAACAACGCCGCGGAGGTGAGCGGTGTGGCCCTCGGGATCGACCGGTGCGCCGCCGCGGGCGTCGTCAACGCCCCGCTGACCGCGCGGAGTTCGTGCTCTGCCCGCAGGAGGCCCTGGCCGGCCCGTGCCGCCGGCACGAGCCGACCGGCCGCTTCGACCGGACGACCCTGTGCCGTCCCTGGCTCCCGCGCCGCCCGCAACCCCCGTGCCGGCCCTGGCTCCCGTGACACCGGGCCCGCCCGGTGCGCCGTCGGACCGCGCCGCCACCGGGACCCGGTCCCCCCTGAGCGCCCCCCTGAGCGCCCCCTTGGGCGTCCTGCCGGGCACGCCGCCGGCCGTGCCGTTCCCGCTCCCGGCCCCCGGGCGCTCGGGCCGGTGGGAGGGTGGGCGGGGTTCAGGAGGAGGAGGCGGCGGCCGGTTCCGCGAGCCTGGCCAGTGCCTCCTCGGCGCTGGCGGTTTCGAGGGCCACCGTGGGCGGCCGGTCGGGCGAGGCCTGGGTGTGGACGAGGTAGCGGCCTTCGGGGACGAGGGCGATGGCGTGGGCCAGGACCTCGCCGTCGCCGAGCCACCACCGGGGCCCTGTGCCGAAGCGCAGCGACGCATGGCTGGTGAAGGGGTAGTAGCGGCTCAGCGGGGTGTTTCTCGCGGCGAGGACCAGGTCCTCGAGGATGGGCGGGACCCAGGACCGGCCGGGAACGCGGCAGTACTCGTCCTGGTCCGCCGCGGCCCGGAGCCGGAAGTCCCACGCCTGGCTCGGAGGATCGCCCATGCGCCGATTGTGTCGTGGCCGTCCGGCTTCCCCGAAGGCGGTGCCGTGGCGGCCCGGCCGCGGGTGCGGGCCGGTGCGGGGCGCGAACGCGCGGCCGGCACGGCGGCGTTCGGCCGTGCGCCGCCACCACCCGGACCGTCCCGACGCGGCCGGCACCGCCCTCGCCTCTCGCTGCTGCCCCGGCGCCGGGTGCCGGGGGCTACAGCTGCTCGAAGTGGAAGGAGCGGATGAAGCAGTCGCGGGGCTGGCCGATCGCGAACAGGACGCAGTCGAGGACGGACCGGGCGCTCAGCGGGTCGTCCGCGCTGCGGGGGGCGTGGTCCCAGTCGGGGTGGAGCGGGTCGCCGTCCGTGAAGTCCGGCGGGTAGAGGGAGATGACCCGGATGCCCTCGGGGCGCAGCCGGTGGGACAGGACGTCGGCGAAGCCGGCCTGGGCGGCCTTGGCGGCGTAGAACGCGGGGTGGGCCTCGGAGCGGTGGTTGCGGGTCTCGGCGGCCGAGGAGACCAGGTTGACGACGTCGGCGTGCTCGGAGGCGCGCAGCAGGGGCAGGAAGTGTTTGACGGTCAGCAGGGTGCCGGTGGCCGCGGAGGCGACGGTGTCGGTGATCGCCTCGTCGTCGGCGTCCCACAGGTCGGGGCCGTGCAGGTAGCGGGCGCCGTTGTTGATCAGCACGTCCACCCGGTCGGTGCGGGCGGCGACGGCCTGCGCGAAGTCCCGTACGGTGGCGGGGTCGGCCAGGTCGCAGGCGAACGCGTCCACGTGCGCGCCGCTGTCGGCCGTCACCTCGCGGGCGGTGCCGTGGGCGGCGGCGAGCGTGCGGGCGGAGAGGAACAGGCGCGCGCCGCTGCGGCCGGCGTGCAGGGCCAGGGCCCTGCCGAAGCCGCGTCCGGCTCCGGTGACCACCACGTTCTTCCCGGCGAGATCCATGCGTGCTTCTCCTTCGACCGTCCTGTGCCGGTCGTGTCACGGTGAGGGCGGCCGCGGCGTCGACGCCACCGGCCCCCTTCCCTCGGCCGCTGCGCGGGCGGGGGCGGGGAGGTCCGCCGCGCCACGTCCCGGGGCGGGCGGCCGGGCGGGCCGGGGGGTGCGGGCCGGGGGGTGGGTGTGCGGCGGCCCGCCGCCGTCCCTGCCCGCCGCCTTCGGGGCGGGGGAGGGGCGGGGCGGGCCGTCACGGACGCGGTCCGCGGACTGCGGGGCGGCACCGGGGATGTGCGGTGCCGGGCGGGTCAGTTGAGGACGGCGAGCGCGGCCTCGTAGTTCGGCTCGTCGGCGATCTCCGCGACCAGCTCGGTGTGCAGGACGGTGTCGTTCTCGTCCAGGACGACGACGGCGCGGGCGGTCAGGCCGGCCAGCGGGCCGTCGGCGATCGCCACGCCGTACACGTCGTGGAAGTCCCGCCCGCGCAGAGTGGAGAGGGTCTTGACGTTCTCCAGGCCCTCGGCGCCGCAGAACCGGGCCTGCGCGAACGGCAGGTCGGCCGACACGCACAGCACCACGGTGTTGTCCAGCGAACCGGCCTTGGCGTTGAACGTGCGCACCGAGGTCGCGCAGGTGGGGGTGTCGATGCTGGGGAAGATGTTCAGGACCTTGCGCTTGCCCGCGAAGTCCTTCAGGGACACGTCCGCGAGCCCCTCGCCGACCAGCGTGAACCCGGGAGCCTGGCTGCCGGCGGCGGGCAGCGCGCCACCGACCTGCACCGGGTTCCCCTTCATCGTGACCTGAGCCATGAAAAGCCTCCTACCAGCGGTGTGTACGGGATGCAACGCCGCCGATCCTACTGCCCGCCCCGGACCCCGCCAGGGGGCGGCCACCGACCGGACCCCCGACCCCGGCCCCGGGGCGTGGTGGGGCCCGTCGGTGGGGTGCGGGCCGTGTTCGAGTACCACGGCCGGATCGAGGTCGCGCACAGCGCCGCCACCGACGACGAGGACGGCGAGGACCGGCTGCGGGAGATCACCGAGGACCTCGCACGGCGGATCCGGGAGATCGCCGGCCCCTACCTGCTGGACCCGAGGTGGATGAACGGCGAGCCGTTCGTCCACCTCGCGGGCTTCACCGACCACCGTGACGAGCGGATCCCGTCCTTCTTCCGGGAGGTCGGGACACGGGCACCGGGCTCGTACGGCCTGCTGCACGTGCGCGCCGACGAGGACCCCGGGCACGAGAACGAGGTGCGCGTCACCAGGATGGTCCGCGGACGGGCGGCCGAGGGCCCCGAGCCGCTGCTGTCGCCCTGCGTCCCGGTCCTGGAGGACCCGTTCCACGTCTGAGCGCACCCGCGGACCGCGGCGCGACACCGGTGGGCCGCGGCGAGCCACGGCGTCCCGGCGCCCCCCCCGCGCGGGCGACCTCGGGCAACGCCCGCCCCCGCACGGGCGGGGGCGGCCCGGATGCGCACGCCGGTCCGGCACCGAAGGCGCCCGCCCGGCCGTAACCCGCCCGCGGCCTGCGGCAGTTGGCGGCTGCGCCCCGGGGCGGCGCCGGGGTGCGCGGGGGTCCGGCCCCGGCTGCGCCGCGCGGTGGGCGACCACCGGCCGGGCCGGTGGGGGCGCCGGTGGGGGCGCCGGTGGTGGGGCCGTGGCCGAGGTCCGGGGTGGCGGGGCCGGTGGGGGTGCGGTGCCAGGTGGTCCCGTAGATGGGGCCGGGCGTCCGTCGTCGGCGACCGGGCGCGGGACCGGCTGTGCCGTCACGGGGCTCGCGGGCGCGGGGGAGCGGGCCCGGCGGTGTCGTCGTCCGTGTCCGCCGTCGTGGCAGGGCGTTCCGCCGCCGCGTACCCGGCTTTCCCCGGTCCGGCCCCGCCCCGTCCGGCAGTCCGGTCGCCCGTGCGGGGCCGGGGCGGACGGTGACCCCCCATCACCCCCGGCCCCGGCCCCGGCCCCGGCCCAAGCCCGGGCCCTGTCCCGGGCTTGGGGGTCAGGCGCCGTCGGTCCCGGGGACGGTGAAGGGCACCCCGGTCAGTTCCTGCGACACCTCCCACAGCCGCCGTCCCACCGCCTCGTCCTGCGCGCGGGGCGCGGGCGAGGTGAGCGCGGGCGTTCCGCGCAGTTCGCCGAGGCCGCTCGGCCCGTACAGTTCCCCGCCGCGCACCTGCGGCGCGGTCGCCGCGTGCAGCTGGGCCAGCGCCCCGCGGGCGGGGGACTGCGCGAGCGGGCGCAGCAGGTGTCCGAACAGCAGCCGCACCCCGGCGACGGTGCCGGCGCGGGGCAGGGCGGTGGCGGCGTAGCCGGGGTGGGCGAGCACGCTGCGCACGGGGCTGCGGGCGGCGTTCAGGCGGCGGTGCAGTTCGAGGGCGAAGACGGCGTTGGCGAGTTTGGACTGGTTGTAGTGGCCCATGGGGGAGTAGGCGTGTTCGCCGTTCAGGTCGTCGAAGTCGATGCGGGCGCGGCGGTGGTTGGCGGAGGTGACGGTGACCACGCGGGGGTCGCGGCCGCGGGCGAGCAGGTCGATGAGGTGGGCGGTGAGGGCGAAGTGGCCGAGGTGGTTGACGGCGAGCTGGAGTTCGTGGCCGTGGGGGGTGAGGGTGCGCGGGGGTGCCATGACGCCGGCGTTGTTGACCAGGACGTCGGGGTGGACGCCGTCGTCGCGCAGGCGCCGGGCGAAGGCGTGCACGCTGTCGGGGTCGGCGAGGTCCAGGCGGCGTACGTCCAGGCGGGCGCCGCTGTGTTCGGCGCGCAGGTGGGCGGTGGCGCGGTGGCCCTTGGCCTCGTCGCGTACGGCGAGGACGACGTGGGCGCCGCGGCGGGCGAGGGCGGTGGTGGTGGCCAGGCCCAGGCCGCCGGCGGCGCCGGTGACGACGAACACCCGCCCGCTGAGGTCCGGGGCGGGGTCGGGGGTCCGGTTGCTCGGTGTCATACGGCTCACGCTGCCCTGCATGTCACCAAGTGTCAAGACTGACGTTCAATGACGTGAATGGCGTGGGGGCTAGGATGGGGCGGTGACCTCCCGACCCGCCGCCACCCTGGCCCAGCGCAAGCGCCAGCTCGTCGCCGACGAGCTGACCCGCGCGGCCCTGGACCTGCTGGCCGGCGGCGGGTTCGACGCCGTCACGGTGGACGAGATCGCCACCGCCGCGGGGGTGTCCAAGCGCACCTTCTTCCGCTACTTCGCGTCCAAGGAGGACGTGGTCGTCCAGTTCCTGGCCGCGCTCGGCACCGCCATGCGCGAGGAACTGGCCGCCCGCCCGGCCGGGGAGAGGCCCTCGGTCGCGCTGCGGCACGCGGTGTGGCGCTGCGTGGAGGACTGCGCCGGGCACGAGGAACGCGCCCGCAGGGTGGTGCGGCTGATCCTCACCACCCCCTCCCTGCTCGCCCGCTTCCTGGAACGCCAGGCGCAGTGGCGCGACGAGCTCGCCGCGCAGCTCGCCGAGCGCCTGGGCCTGGACGCCGCGCGCGAGCTGTACCCGCGGCTGGCCGCGGACATGGCGCTGGCGGCCTTCCACACCGTCCTGCAGCGCTGGAGCACCGCCGACGCCGAAGCCGACAACGGTGAGGACGGCGACGACGGTGAGGGCGCGGGCGGGGACGGCGGCGGGGTGGACATCGCGGTGCTGACGGAGAACTGTTTCGCCGTCATCGCCCCGGCCCTGGACGCCGTCGTGCGCACCCCCGCCCCCGGCGGGGCCCCCGCCACGGCCTGAGCCCGCCACCCGTCACCCCGGCCCCGGGGGACGGACCGGGCAGGGACCGGGGAGGGTCGGGGGAGGGGCCGGGCGGGGAGGGAGGCGCGGTAGCGCGGGAACCCCCTACGATGCGGGGCATGGAGACCACGGCGGAACTCGTCCACCTGGAGCGGACGCTGGTCGACTTCGGGGACTTCGGCTTCGAGGGGAACCGGCACGCCTTCCGGTGGGTCGACATCAAGCGCTTCGGGCCGGTCGCCGGGGTGCACGACCGGGACGTGCTGGCCGCGCTGATCGCGCACCCGCAGTTCCGGGACACCTACGACGGGGCCGGGGCCCGGGACTGGCCGCGGCACGGGCAGTGGTGGGTGGAGCGGATCACGCCCGACAGCTACGCGCCCGTGCCGGCGCAGGCGGCGGTCGACCTCGTCGAGGCGTGGACGCAGCAGCACGGCCCGGTGCCGCCGGCGCTGCTCGCGCGGCTGGAGCGGGAGGTCCACGCCCCCGCCCGCCGGGCCCACGCCCGCTACCTGCTCGTGCACCCTCCCGAGGACGCCCGCCACGACTACGGCCCCGTCCACACCGACTTCCACGAACTCGTCCTCGTCGACCGCGCCGCGGACACCGTCACCCTCCTGGTCGCCGCCGACGACTGACCCGCCCCCGGTGCCCCGCCCCCGGACGCCCCCGGCGCCCGGCGCCCGGCGCCCGGCGCCCGGAAAGGCGCCCGCCCCGCGGCGCCCGCGGGGGGATCCGCGGGCGCGACGGGGCGAGGGGCACCGGTCCGTCACCGCGACGGTGCGGCCACCGGCCCGGCAGGCCGGGTCAGTTGAGGACCAGGACGTCGGTGCGCATCGTCAGCGGGCTGTTCCAGCCGATACTGATCTTGAAGGTCACCACCCCGTTGCCGGGGGCGATGCTCGACACCTGGAAGGGCGCGGCACCGACGAACCGGTTCCCGTTGGAATCGGTCTCGGAGGCCGTGATGACCACCGTCGAGTCGATCCCGATCACGTTCCACGGGATCTGCAGGTTGAACGTCCCGTTGCCCGGACCCCACATCACCCAGCCCCGCCACACGGCACCGACGTTGCCGCCGACGTCCGCGAGGTGCTGCTCCCCGCCGGCGGACTGCAGGGCGCCCGTGATCTGCGGGACCTGGGAGGCGGTGGGTTCGCTTGCGGCCATGACGGCTCTCCTCGCGCCGGGAGGGCCCCCCACGAGCCCTCCGGATACCCAGAGTGTCCGACGCTGTGCACAGCGTCACAATCGCTCGTGGGGGTGAATCACCGGCGCGCCGCCGCACCACCCGCGCCGCCGTGGTCCAGGGTCGCACGCCACCCGGCGCGCACCCACCCCGCCCGCCCGTCCCGCCCTCCGGCCCGCTCTCCGGCCCCGGCCGCCGTTCCGGCCCGTCCGCCCCGCCGTCCGGCCCGGGGGCCCGCCTTGACACCTCAAGGTCGTATCCAGAATATTAGATACGTCCGGCGAGGGGCCGGGCGACGGGAAGGAGGGTGTGCGGTGGAGCTGGACCCGCTGGCCGTGCACAAGGCGCTCGCCAACCCGGCGCGCGCGGACTTCCTGCGCTGGCTCAAGACGCCCGAGCGCTACTTCGACGAGCCGTACTACCGCGAGCGCGGCGTCGGCTTCCACATCGGCGTGTGCGTCACCGACATCCAGGAACGCTCGGGGCTGTCCCAGTCGGTGGTCTCCGGCTACCTCCAGATCCTGCGCGAGGCCGGACTGCTGGTGTCCGAGCGCGTCGGCAAGTGGACCTTCTACCGGCGCAACGAGGAGACCATCGCCGCCTTCGCCGCCTACGCGCGCGACGAACTCTGACACCCACGCACAACACCCACACACAACACCCACGCGTACACACCCACCCACGCCCACACCCACGTGTGCGCGCACATGCACGCGCACGCGTGCGGACGTGCGCACCGCACTCCCCTCCGTGCAGGGGCGCCAGGTCGGCGCCCCTTTTCTTCGCCCTTACGTATCCAACTATCTAGATTTGTGTATCCATTGGAGGCTGTCGTGCACCGCACCGCTCCCGCCCCAAACGCCCTGGCCGTCCCGGTCCTGGCCCTGGGCGTGTTCGGCATCATCACCACCGAGATGGGCGTCGTCGGCGTCCTGCCCGCCCTGGCCGAACGCCTGCACGTGGCCCCCGCCACCGCCGGATGGCTCGTCGGCGCCTTCGCCCTCACCGTCGCCGCCACCGGCCCCGCCGGCGTCCTGCTCGCCTCGCGCCTGCGCCGAAAGACCGTACTGGCCACGGCACTTGCCGTCTTCGCCGGCTCCAATGCGCTCTACGCGCTCAGCGACTCCTTCCCCCTCGTCCTCGCCCTGCGGATCCTGCCCGCCCTGTTCCACCCCGTCTTCTTCGCCCTCGCCCTCACCGCCGCCACCCGCCTCGCCGCACCCGGAAGAGCCGCGCGCGCCGCCACCACCGTCTTCGCCGGCGTCAGCGCCGGCTTCGCGTTCGGCGTCCCCCTCACCTCCTACCTCGCCGACCACCTCTGCCTGCCCGCCGCGTTCTGGAGCGCCGCCGCCCTCAACCTGATCGCCTGCGCCGGCGTCCTCGCCTTCTTCCCCGACCTGCCCGACACCCGACGCCCCACCTACGCCGGCCAGCTGCGCATCCTGCGCCGGGGCCGGCTGTGGCTGGCCGTCGCCGCCGTCACCCTGGTGTTCGCCGCGATGTTCAGCGGCTACGGCTACATCGCCGAATACCTCCAGAACGTCACCGGCCTCGACGCCTCCCTCACCGGCCCCGCCCTGATGGCCTTCGGCGTCGTCATGACCGCCGGCAACCTCGTCTTCGGCCGCCTGCTGGAACGCGCCCCCCTGCGCACCGTCACCGCCTACCCGATCCTCTACCTCGCCCTCTACCTCCTCCTCGACGCCGCCGGCCCCCACCCCGCCGCCATGCTCGCCACCGTCCTGCTCTGGGGCGCCGTCCACTCCGGCGGCCTGGCCGTGACCCAGGCCTGGCTCGCCCGCGACGCCACCGACGCCCCCGAGTTCGGCAACAGCCTCTTCATCTCCTTCTCCAACCTCGGCATCACCCTGGGCACCACCCTCGGCGGAGCCGTCGTCACCACCGCCGGCCCCCGCCACCTGCCCCTGGCCGGCGCCGCCCTCGCCGCGGCCGCCCTCACCGCCGTCCTCCTGCGCCGCCGCCTCGACCCCGGCCAGAACCGCCAGGACCGCCAGGACCGCCAGGAGCGGCCGGAGCGGCCGGAGCGGGCACACCCCGCCCCGACCCCCTGACCCGCACCCGCACCCGCACCGGCCCCGAGAAGCGCCCGCCACACCCCCTGACCCACCGTCGGCCCCAGCCCCGGCCGGCCCCGGAGACCATCGGCCACACGCTGCGCCCCGCCGATCCCGTGCGGGGCGCGGCGCGTGCGCCCTCCCGGCGCGCTGCCCCCGGGAGGGCGGCGCGGGGCCGCGGGTCCCTGCGGGTCGTGCGGGATGCCGCGCCTGTATCGGGCAGGTGTTCTGGGTTCAGGCACAGACTCCGTGAAAGTGATCAGCAGGCCGTCACGGTCTGTGTGCGCGTGAGAGCGGGAGTCTCGCAGACCCTCCCGGTTCCCGCACGAACGGGGGCGCTACCTTGCCACCATGTGCATCTCGACCAGTGAGGCCGCGTTCTCCGGCACGATCGTGTACTGCGGTCGCCGGCACCACCCCGTGCACGGCCTCATTCATGTCCTGGGCTACCAGAACACCGCCGTCAACCTCGCCGGTGGTCCGAACGCGCTGCTGCTGCACCTGCCCACCGAGCAGCTCACCCCGGGGCACTTCCTCTCCGTCGGACGCAGTGGCGACGTCCTGGAGCGCATGGTTGCCGCCGTTCGACCCGTCTCCGTCGCAGTCGACGAGATCGCGTGGATGAGCGCGGAGCCGGAGGCCGTCCAGGTCTTCGAGTACGACGTCTACACGGTGCTCCTGGCCGCTGACCCCACCGCGATCCCAGCCGCACTGCAGCAGGTGCCGGCACACCGGCGTCCATCCCTCGACCCGGACCTCCTGCGCTTCTACACCGACCACTTCCCCGACCACACCATCGCCCTCTGCTGCTTCGACAACGCAGACGCACAGCGCGCCAAACCCGTGCTGCTGTGGTACTCGCCCCTCGACCCCGACAGGCTGACCGTGCCCGCGCTGGACAGCCACACCGGAGCAGTACCCGATCTCGACGCTGTCGTCCCCGTCGATCACTGGGTCCTGCTGTCCACCGACCGGGCTCCCTCCGACTGGGGCGATACCGTTGACCACCCCGAGGGCATGCGCCACAGCCTGCGCTCCTTCCTCCCCGCCGCTGTCGTGGGCCAGTACTACGGAGGAGCAGACGCCCTGCTCAACGGAGACTTCACCATCAGCCACCGCGACCTCCTCGCCGGCGACCTCGACCGCATCGAGCGCTGCCGGCCAACCCGCCGCTGACCCCGGGCACGGCAGCGCTCTCGGTCCGCACATCAGCGCGCGCTGAGCAGCCGCTGCAGGACAGACGTCCGGCCGCCGTAGCGGCAGGTCGGCCCGTCTGTCTGTTCGACGAAGGTCACCCGCCGACACTCGTGGTTGTCGCAGAACAGTCGACGGACCGACAGTTCGACCACATCGCCTCGGCCGCCGCACGGCGCGTCCGCCAGCCGTCGACCGCACCGGCTGCGCACCCGGCCGGATCGTGCCCCGCGGCCGGGACACGGCACGAGCACGTCCTCCGGTGTCGATGCGTCGATCACCACGAGGCCGTCCCGTACCTCCATGCACTCGACCCGCATACCCGCGAGATGCGGAAGCAGAAGGGATGTCTCCTCACACGCGGTCAGCGTCCACCCTGAGATGACAGAACGCCACCGGCGCGCGGACGAACGATCGACTTCACGAAATCCGTGCCTGTATCGGGCAGGTGTTGTGAGGGCCGGTCGGGCGGCGGGATCGGGAGCTCCTGGTTCGGACACCGGGATCGGGAGCCGCCCCGGGGCGAGGGCGCGACACGCCGCGTTCGGAGGACGGTGATCGGCCGCTCCGGCTGGCCGCTGTCGGGCCGTGGCCCTTGATCGCGGTCATGCCGGAAGGCCGGGGCGGCTCTGCCGCGCGAGTTGCTGTTCGAGAGGCGACACGGGGAAGTTGTGGCGCGGCGGGGCGCTGCGGACGCTGACGCGGGGCGCGTCACCTCGTCGGTGACGGACAGTGCCGGCAGCGGCGTCCGCTTCCACGGGCACGACGAGTGCGGCGGCGCACGGTTCGGGACCGGCCCCCGGGGGGCCTGCGTGCCGTCGTGGACCAACGGGAGGATCGCCTTCCCCGCGCCGCCCCGCCCGCTCTCCCTGTGCCGCGCCGCCGGGGCGTCCGTGCGGGGGCGGTCGGGGGGTGGTCAGCCGGTGGCGCGGGCCTGGGCGGTGGTGACGGTGTCGCCGTGGTCGGCGGCCCAGGCGCCGAGGGCGGTGAGGGGGGCGAGCAGGGTGCGGCCCAGGGGTGTCAGGGCGTAGTCGACGTGCGGGGGAGTGCCGGGGCGGGGGAGGCGTTCGACGAGGCCGGCGTCGCGCAGGCGGTGCAGGCACTGGTTGAGGACCTTGGGGCTGATACCGCCGATGCGCCGCACCAGTTGGTGCGGGCGCACCGGGCCGTGGCGCAGCGCCCACAGGACGACCGGGTCCCAGGTGTGGGCGAGCAGGTCGAAGGCGAGGCGGGCGGGGCAGTCGGCGAGAAGTTCCTGGTGGTCGGTCATGTACCGGATGGTGCCCGATCCGGCGCCTACTGTCGTGGCGAGGGCCGTACGGGCCGCAGGGGACAGGGGAGTTGTGGCATGAGGATCGGGATCGTCGGTACCGGGGCGATGGCGCGGGCGCTGGGCGGCGCGTGGGTGCGGGCCGGGCACGAGGTGCTGGTGGGCGGGCGCGACGCGGGCCGGGCGGCCGGTGCGGCGGGGGACGCGGGCGGTGCCCGGTGGGGCGGGGTCGGGCAGGCGGTGGCGCACGGGCGGGACGCGGTGCTGCTGGCCGTCCCGCACCGGGCCGCGCCCGCCGTGGCCGGCGCGCACGCGCGGGAGCTGGCGGGGCGCACCGTGGTGGACTGCTCCAACCCGGTGGGCGAGGGGTTCGCCCTGGCCACCGGACGGGGGCCCTCGGCGGCCGAGCGGATCGCGGCCGCCGCCCCCGGGGCGCGGGTGGTCAAGGCGTTCAACCTCTGCCACGCGAGCGTGTGGGACCTGCGCCCGCCGGTCTTCGACGGGCGGGCGCTGGCGGTGCCGCTGTGCGGGGACGACGAGGGGGCGCTGGCCACCGTCGCGGCCCTGGTGCGGGACACGGGCTGCGAGCCGCTGACGGCCGGGCCGCTGGAGCGCGCCCACCTGCTGGAGGCGACGGCGGCGCTGCTGATCGGCCTGTGGGTGGGCCAGGGCGCCGACGCCCAGGCCATCGCCCCGCCGCTCGCCCACGCCGGCCCCCACGCCTGACCGCCCCGCCCACGCCTGCGGCCCCCGCACCCGCCCGAACCACCCGGCCCCGCTCCGCCCGGCCCCGCTCCGCCCGGGCCGCGCCGTGCCGTGCCGCGGCCCGCACGCCGGGCGGGCGGTGTCCCGCGGCCCGAACCGTCCGGGGCCCTCTCAGGCGTAGCGGTCGAACAGGCCCTGCAGGTAGTCCTCCAGGCGCCCGGTCAGCACGGCGGGTGTCAGGTCGGTGCGGCCCAGTTCCCGCCAGGGCTCGGCGACCTTCTGCGCGTCGGGGGCGAAGGCGAGGGCGTCCAGCAGCCGCCAGTACAGGTGCGCGCGGCCCTCGGCGAGTTCGCGGCCGCCGGCGGCGGTGTAGCGGTCGGCGAAGGCCAGGCCCGCCGCGGGGCCGTGCAGCAGGGCCAGGGCGGTGGCGCAGTGGGCGACGTCCAGGTCGGCCGGGCCCCAGGAGGTCTCCACCCAGTCGACGACCCCGGCGACCGCGAGGCCGGTGCCCGTGCCGGTGAACAGCACGTTGCCGGGGTGGAAGTCGCGGTGCAGGAAGCAGGCGTGGTGCGCGGGCGCCTCGCCGCCGATCACCTCCACCGCCCGCTCCCACAAGCCGGTACGGGCGGTGCCGGCGGGCACGGCGACCCGGTCGGGGGCCGTCCACGCCTGCCAGGCGCGCGGCCGCTCCCGCTCGCCGACCGCCAGGGCGTGCACGGCGGCCAGTTGGGCCGCCAGCAGGTCGGCGCGGGCGGGCGCGTCGCCGTCCTCGGCCAGGCGCACGCTGCCGGGCAGGTGGGTCATCACCAGTGACGGGTGCTCGCACACCGCCCCCGCCGCGTCCACCGCGACCAGCCGCGCCGCCGGGACGGCGCTGCCCTCCAGCAGGCGCAGCACGGCGGCCTCGCGGGCCAGCAGCCCCGGGGCGTGGCGGCGGTAGAACGGTTTGACGAAGGAGCGCAGCACCAGCGCGTACGGGTCCGCGCCGCCGGGGCGTTCGACGTCCAGGCGGCGCATCCGCGAGGTCCAGCCGCCCTTGAGCGCGGTCACCGCGGTGACGCGTTCACCGGGCCCGAGGTGCTCCTGGACCCACCGGCGCGTGCCGTCCCGTCCCCGGCCGGGGTCGTCGCTGTCGATCATGGGCGGCAAGCCTACGCCCCGCCCCCGCCCGCCCCGCCCCACGGGGGGCCGGAGCCGACCGACGGACGCTCAACTCCCGTACCGTCGCCGCCCGGCCCGCCCTCACACCCCCGGCCCCGCGCACACCCCGCCCCCCTGCCCGGCCTCCGCGTCCGCGGCCGCCACCACCGCCGCCAGCAGCCCCGGGAACCGCCGCTCCAGCTCCTCGCTGCGCAGCGCGTTCATCTTGGTGGTGCCCACGTAGTACTGGCGCAGCAGCCCCGCCTCGCGCAGCACACCGAAGTGGTGGCTGGAGGTCGAACGCCCCACCGGCAGGTCGAAGGAACCGCAGCTCAGATCGGCTCCCGAGTGCGCGAGCGTGCGCACCACCGTCCTGCGGGCCGGATCAGCGAGCGCCTCCAGCACCTGCTGGACGCTCACGTCCTCCACACCAGGGTGCACGATCACCCGCGCCGCCACGCGTGCCCGTCCCACACCCACCACCCCTTCCCAACACTCGACCCCCGTCCGTTCGATGGCCAAAGACCGCGCCGTGTGCGCGACTTCACGTACACGACGCTACTATGCCCGACCCGGCCGCCACGCTCACCGCAACAGCCGCGCAACACGCCCCCGGGCCCGGGCGACCGGGCGCCGCGACCGCGCAACGGCCGCCGCGCCGCCCGGACACGGCGCCGGCACGGGAGGCACCGGCGACGGGCATCGCCGCAGGCCCCAAGCCCCCGGCGGAGCACGGCGGGGCACGGCGGGACACCGGCGGGCCGCGACCGGGCGCGGCCGGGCGGCACGCGCGCGCCCCGCCGGACGGGGGGACCGGCGGGGCGGCGGAACACGGCGGACACGGCGCACGGGCCGGGCGCGCCGGACGGACCGGACGGCGGCGGACAGCGCCGGACAGCGGCGGGCGGCGGAGGGAAGAAGGAGGGGAAGGGGCGGGCCTCAGGCGGCGCGCACCGGCGCGGGCACCGGACGGGCCAGGCGGGCCAGCGCCAGCGGCTCGAAGATCCCCATCAGCACCGGGTCCACCGCCCGCACCGCCGCCGGAGCGGGCGCCGCGGGGGCCGGGGTGCGCAGCAGCGCGAGGTAGAGCTCCTGGGTCTCGGCGGCCGGGTCGATGCCCAACTCCTCCGCCAGCACCTGACGCAACTGCTGGTAGCAGCGCAGCGCCTCGGCCCGGTTGCCGGCGGCGGCCAGCGCCTCCATCCGGCAGCGGTAGGCGCTCTCGCGGAACGGGGCCCGGCGCACCGCCTCGTCGGCCCAGCGCAGCGCGTGGTGCTCCTCGCCGAGCGCGGAGGCCGCCAGACTCGCCGTCTCCAGCGCACCGATGCGCAACTCCTCCACGTGCTCGCGCACCCCCTGCGCCCACTCGCCCTCGTGGTCGGGCAGGAACGCCCCGCGCAGGTTCGACAGCGCCCCCGCGGCCAGCTGCTGGGCCACCGCGTGGCCGCCCGCCGCCAGCGCCTCGCCGGCCTCGCCCACCGCCGAGGCCGCCGCCTCCAGGTCCACGGCCGCGTCCGCGGGCAGCCGCAGCACGTACCGCCCGCCCTGGGCGATCAACGGGGTCGCACCCGGGCCCTGACCCGGCGCGGTGACGAAGGCCCGCACCCGGGAGACCACGCTGCGCAGCGCGGAGGCCCACGTGTCGGGCAGGCCGTCGGGCCAGATGGTGTCGGCCAGCTGGTCGCGGCTGGTGCCGCTGGAACGCTCCAGCACCAGGCGGGCGAACGCCACCTGGGCCTGGGCGCTGGACAGGTGCTGCGGGGCGCCGTCCTGGTGCTCGACGGCCACCAGACCGGTGAGGCGGATCAGCATGCGCGCGCCCCCGATCTGCCGGACGGACCGTCTTCCCTGAAGCCATTCGACACGAGCTCCAACCCCCTTGAGTCAAAGCAGAAGTGACGGCCCGTCTCCGGCCGTCGGCGCGGGAAATCGCGGATCGGAACAATAAACCGCCGACCAGCCGTTCGGTTTCAGCGGATTTCGACCATACATTCGCCGCATCGCGCGGTGTCAACACCGGCCCGGAAAACATACCCACCGGCCGGTCAATGCGTCGTGGACGCAAGGTTTCTGCACGTCAGAGCGTTCCCGCAGGCCAGGAAAGCGGCTATTGCGGACGCCTTGCGCATCCTGCCGTAGAAATGTAGCCATCCTTGAGCACCCCGCGTGAAGGCTTCGAGAAAACACCCCCGCAGCCACCCCGGGCCCCCGCCCCCGCGGACGGGAAGCCGAATGCCCGCGAAAGCCGTGAAAACCGTGACGCCGTGAAGGAGAAACGCCCGTGAACGCCACCGGAGCATGGAACCGCCTGGAGCCGAAGCTCGCCGCAACCAACGCCCGCGTGGCCGCACTGGAGTCCGACCCCTCCCGGCGCAACAGCTTCGTCGCCTACACCATGGAACGCGACAGCGCCTACTGCGACCTCGACGGCGAGCGCCTGCTCATGATGTCCGGCTACAGCTACCTCGGCCTGGCCGGCGACGAACGCGTCGTGGCCGCCGCCAAGGCCGCCGTCGACGTCTACGGCACCGGCAACCACGGCGTACGGGCCCTGGCCGGCACCATCCCCCTGCACGAGGAACTGGAGGCCGAGGTCGCCCGCTTCGCCCGCCGCGAACGCGCCCTGGTCTTCGGCTCCGGCTACGCCGCCAACGTCGGCACCGTCGGCGCCCTGGTCGGCGCCGGCGACACCGTCCTGATCGACAAGTACGACCACGCCTCCATCGTCGACGGCTGCCGCCTGTCCGGCGCCACCGTCACCCGCTTCCGCCACAACGACGTCGACCACCTCGAGCGCCGCCTCAAGGCCGCCGCCCCCACCGGCGTGCGCCTGGTCATCGTCGACAGCGTCTACTCCATGGACGGCGACATCGCCCCGCTGCCCGAACTGCGCGAGGTCTGCGACCGCTACGACGCCCTGCTCATGGTCGACGAGGCCCACGCCCTGGGCGTCATCGGCGCCACCGGCGGCGGCATCGAGGAACACTTCGACCACAAGGTCCGCGTCGACGTCAAACTCGGCACCCTCTCCAAGGCCATCCCCTCCATGGGCGGCTGGGTCGCCGGCAGCCACGACCTCATCGGCCACCTGCGCTACGCCGCCCGCCCGTTCCTGTTCTCCGCCGCCCTCGGCCCCGCCCAGACCGGCGCCGCCCTGGAATCCCTGCGCATCCTGCGCCGCGAACCCGAACGCGTCACCCACACCCAGACCCAGGCCCGGCGCCTGCGCCAGCGCCTCAACGACGCCGGCATCTCCACCATGCACTCCACCACCGCCGTCCTGCCCGTCATCGCCGGCAGCGACGACGCCGCCTACGACTACGCCACCGCCTGCCGCAAGGCCGGCGTCATCGGCCTGCCCGTCGTCACCCCCGCCGTCCCCAACGACCTCGCCCGGCTGCGCATCGCGGTCACCGCCCGCCACACCGCCGCCGACATCGACTTCGCCGCCGAGGCGTTCCTGACCGCCGCCGCCCAGACCGGCCTGATCTGACCCGCCCCCACCCCCTCACCCCCCTCTTTTTCCCACCGCCGGGCCGCCCGCGTGCAGCGCGAAGGAGACGAAGCCATGGCCCCCCACCACCGGCCGCCGATCGCCGTCACCGGCCTCGGCGTGGTCAGCCCCGCCGGCCACGGCGTCCAGGACCTGTGGCGCACCGTCGCCTCCGGCCGCTCCACCGCCACCGCCCTGACCGACCCCGCCCTGGCCCGCCACCGGGTGCGCCTGGGCTGCCGCGTCACCGACCTGCCCGACACCGCGCACCTGCCCGCCAAGGACGCCCGCCGCCTGGACCCCTTCGCCCGCTACGGCACCCTCGCCGCCCTGGCCGCCCACGCCGACGCCGGCCACCCCGAGCCCGAACCCGGGCGCAGCGCCGTCGTGGTCGGCACCGCCGTGGGCGGACGCACCACCAGCGACCGCGAGTCCGCGCTGTACACCCAGCACGGCCCGCTGCGCGTCTCCCCGCTGATGCCGCTGGTCACCATGCCCAACGCCGCCGCCGCCCAGATCGCGATGCGCCTGCACTGGAGCGGCCCGGCACTGACCATCGCCACCACCTGCGCCTCCAGCGCGGACGCGATCGGCCACGCGGCACTGCTGCTGGAGAGCGGACGCGCGGACGTGGTGATCGCCGGCGGCTGCGAGGCCACCTTGACCCCCGTCACCCTGGCCGCGTTCGGCAACCTCGGCGCGCACTCCCTGCGCAACGACGAACCCGCCCGCGCCTCACGGCCCTTCGACGCCGACCGCGACGGCTTCGTGATGGGCGAGGGCGCCGGCTTCCTCGTCCTGGAACGCCTGGACGACGCCCGCGCCCGCCGCCGCACCCCCTACGCGCTGCTCGCCGGGTACGGGGCCAGCGCGGACGCCTACCACCTGTCCAACCCGCGCCCCGACGGCGCCGGCGCCGTCGCCGCGATGCGCGCCGCCCTCGCCGACGCGGGCCTGGCCCCCGGCGACATCGCCCACGTCAACGCCCACGGCACCTCCACCGTGCACAACGACCGGGCCGAGGCCGCCGCCCTGCGCGCCGTGTTCGGCCCCCACGGCGTGCCGGTCACCTCCACCAAGGGCGCCATCGGCCACCTGATCGGCGCCGCCGGAGCCGTCGAGCTGATCGCCGCCATCGGGGCCATGAACGAGCGCACCGTCCCTCCCACCGCCAACCACGAGAAGACCGAAGAGGGCCTGGACCTCGACGTCGTGCACACCGCGCCGCGCCCGATCCGCGCCGGCGCGGCCCTGTCCAACTCGTTCGGCTTCGGCGGCCACAACACGACCCTGGTGGTGACCCCGCTATGACCCCGCCCACGACCGCCCCCGCCCCCGCCGCGACCACCGCCGCGCCGGGACCCGTCCCGCGCACCCGCCTGCACATCAGCGCGCAGGACCTGACGGCCTACCGCGCCGCCGCCCGCGCCCACCTGGGCGCCCCGCGGCGCGAGGGGGCCAGCCCCGCACACCCCTTCGTCGCCGCCCACGCCCTCGCCCAGCACACCGTCACCGCCCTGACCGCCGGCGACCCGGGCTTCACCGGCGTGGTCCACCTCGCCCAGGAGATCCGCACCCACGCCCCCCTCGCCCCGGGCGACCTCGACATCGCCGTCGAGGTCACCGCGGTGCGCCGCGAGGCCCGCGGCACCCGCCTGGCCCTGACCACCCGCCTCACCGACGCCGCCACCGGCGCCCCCGTCGCCGACCTCGCCACCGCCGCCCTCCTGCTGGGCGCCACCCGCACCGAACCCCACGGAGCCCTGCCCGCCGCCGCCCACCCCGGCACCGCCCCCGACGGCACCGGCCACGTCTCCACCCACGTCCTGAGCGCCGCCGACACCACCGCCTACGCCCACGCCTCCGGCGACCTCAACCCCATCCACCTCGACGAGGACGCCGCCAGGGCGGCCGGCTTCCCCACCGCCATCGCCCACGGCATGCACCTCGTCGCCCTGGCCGCCGAACGGATCACCGACCTGCACGCCGACGGCGACCCCGCCCGCGTCACCGCCCTCGGCGCCCGCTTCGCCGCCCCCACCGTGCCCGGCACCGAACTGCGCCTGACCCTGCAGCCCCACGACCGGGGCACCGTGGTGCGCTTCACCGTCGCCACCGCCACCGGCACCGCCGTCAAGGCCGGCTGGGCACGCATCGCACCGGCGGGGGAGTGAACCCCGTGACCACGAACCCCACCGCCACGAACCCCGCGACCGCCACCGGCACGAACGCGACGACCGCCACCGGCACGAACGCGACGACCGCCACCGGCACGAACCCCGCGACCGGCACGAACGCGACGGGCGCGACGGGTGCGGCCCCCGCGCCGCCGGCGCCGCTGGCGCTGCCCGACGCGTTCACCGCCCACGCCCGCACCCGCCCCACCGCCCCGGCCCTGCTGTGGCACGAGCACACCGTCACCTACGGCGAGCTCGCCGAGGCCGCCGAGGCCGAACGCGCCCGCCTGAGGGCCCTGCGGCTGGCACCGGGGGAGCCGGTGGGCCTGTACGCCGTCAAGTCGCCCGGCGCGATCGCCCTGGTGCTGGCCTGCCTGATGGAACGCCGGCCCTTCCTGCTGCCCTCCCCGCAGCTCGCCCCCGCCCTGCTGGCCGCCCTCTTCGCCCAGGCCGGCGCCCGGCGCCTGCTCGCGCCCCTCGGCCAGGACACCCCCGCCCTGCCCGCCCTGCCCCACCCCGCGCCGGTGCCCACCCTCGCGGCCGGCACCTCCTTCATGCTCACCACCTCCGGCTCCACCGACCTGCCCAAGATCGTCCCCCTCGCCCGGTCGGCCGTGGACCGCTTCACCGCCTGGGCCCACGACACCTTCGACCTCGGGCCCGGACGCGTCGTCGCCAACTACGCGCCCCTCAACTTCGACCTCGCCCTGCTCGACGTGTGGGCCACCCTCGCCGCCGGCGGCACCTGCCTGCTCATCGACCCCGCCCACGCCCTCAACGCCCGCCACCTGCTCACCCTGCTGACCCGTCACCGCCCTCACGTGCTGCAGGCCGTCCCCCTGGCCTACGCCCTGCTCGTCCAGGCCGCCGGCCCCGCCGCCGCCGTGCTGGACAGCGTCGAGCACGCCGCGTTCACCGGCGACGCCATCGACGCCCGCACGCTCGCCGCGCTGCCCGCGCTGCTGCCGAACGCCCACCTGTACAACATCTACGGCTGCACCGAGACCAACGACAGCTTCCTGCACCGCCTGGACCGCCTGGACGCCGCGGCCGCCCTGCCCGTGCCCATCGGCGAGCCCCTGCCCGGCGTGCGCACCCTCATCACCACCGCCGACGGCACCCCCCTCACCGGTCCCGGCAGCGGCGAACTCCACGTCTCCACCCCCTTCCAGGCTGCCGGCTACCTCGACCGCTCCCGCGACACCGGACGCTTCACCACCCGCCCCGAGGGCGCAGGCGAGGGACGGCGCTGGTTCCGCACCGGCGACCTCGTCACCCGCGACGACAGCGGCCGCATCCACCTCACCGGCCGCGCCGACTTCCAGGTCAAGGTCCGCGGCGTCGCCGTCAACACCGCCGAGATCGAACGCGTCCTGCTCGCCCACCCCGACGTGCGGGAGGCCGCCGTCGCCGCCGCGAGCGACCCGCTCACCGGCAAACGCCTGCACGCCGCCGTCCAGCGCACCCCCGGCTCCACCCTCAACAGCCTCGTCCTGCGCGAGCACCTGGCCCGCAACCTGCCGCGCGCCGCCGTCCCCGAGAAGCTCGCCATCCACGACACCCCCCTGCCCAAGACCGCCACCGGCAAGGTCGACCGCAAAGCCGTCCTGCCCGCCCCCTGAAACCCCGCACCCCGCGCCCCGCACCACCGAACACCAACAACCCATCCACGCAAGGGAGTTGCCCGCCATGAGCAACATCGACCGGATCAAGCGGTTCCTCATCGAGGAGTTCCTGCCCGACATCACCCCCGACCAGCTCGCCGACGACCACGACCTGCTCTCCGACGGCGTCATCGACAGCCTCGGCGTCCTCAAGCTCATCGCCTGGGTCGAGGACCACTTCGCCCTGCCCGTCGACGACACCGACCTCGACCCCAACAACTTCCGCTCGGTCGCCGCCATCGACGCCTTCATCACCGAACGCCGCACCGCCGCCACCGCCGCCGCGGCCACCGTGGGCGGCTGACACCCGTGCACCCGGCCCTCACCGCGCTCCTCGCCGCCCGCCCCGTCGACGCCGAGGCCTGGCACTCGTGGTGGGACCAGCTCGAACACCGCACCCTGGGCCCGGCCGACACCGACCGGGCCCAGGCGGCGGCCCTGCTGGCCGGCCTCACCACCCGCCTGCCCGACCCGGACACCCTCGCCGCCCTGGTCACCTCGCTCACCGAACGCACCCCCCACCCCGGCCCCGCCCACCCCCACAGCGTCAACATCGTCGGCACCGGCGGCGGACCGGCCACCTTCAACCTCTCCACCGCCGCCGCCCTCACCGCCGCCGCCATCGGCATCCCCGTCGTCAAGACCGGCTCCCGCGCCTACACCAGCGCCGCCGGCTCCGTCGACCTCCTGGAGCGCCTGGGCATCACCCTCACCTCCGGCCACGCCGCCACCGCCGACCACCTCGCCCGCCACAACATCGCCTTCGCCGGCCCCCACGTCTACCCGCCGCCCCTGACCCGCCTGGCCCGCACCCTCTACCCGCTCACCCTCAAACCCTTCGGCGCCTTCCTCAACACCCTCGGCCCCCTGCTCGCCACCGTCCCCGTCACCGCCCAGCTCACCGGCGTCTCCACCCCCGCCGCCCTCGACGCCCTGCGCCCCCTGGCCGCCCGCCTGCCCGCCCGCACCGTGTGGCTGGCCCACAACCGCACCGGCGCCGACGAACTCCTGCCCTTCGCCGACAACACCCTGCACACCCCCACCGGCACCGTCCACCTGCCCGCCGGCTGCGTCGCCCCCGACACCGGCACCCTCGCCGACCTCGCCCCCCACCCCGGCGACCTCACCGGCCACTTCCTGCGCGCCCTCGCCGGACAGGCCGGCACCACCGCCACCCGCACCATCGCCCTCAACGCCGCCGCCCTCGCCCTGGCCTCCGGCCGCCACACCCACTGGAACACCGCCTACGACGCCGCCCTGGACGCCCTCGCCGACGGCACCCCCCGCGCCCTGGCCGAACGCCTCGCCACCGCACCCGCCCGCCCCGCCCGCCCCGCGCCACCCGCGCCACCCGCGCCACCGGCCGCCGGGACCGCCGCCCCGGACCCCGCGGCCCGCCGACCGGAGGCCACCCGTGCCTGAACCCCTCTTCCCCCAGGACCGCCCCGGCCTCGCCCTGTTCCTCAACGCCGGCGACCCCGCCGACCGCCTCACCGACCTCGCCCTCATGCTCGACGAGCAGCGCGTCGACGTCCTCGAACTCGCCGTCCCCTTCCCCGACTCGCCCACCGACGGCCCCGTCATCCGCCGCTCCGCCACCCGCGCCCTGCACACCGGCACCACCTGGGACACCGTCCTCGCCGACCTCACCGACCTCACCCCCCGGCTGCGCCACCTCAAGGTCGTCCTGCTCGCCGACTGGAGCCACAGCCTGCGCCACCGCGACCCCGCCGCCACCGCGCGCGCCGCCACCGCCGCCGGAGCCCGCGCCCTGCTCGTCCACGCCCTGCCCCCACGCCTGCGCCCCGCCTGGCAGCAGGCCCTGCGCGACGAAGGCCTCCCGCAGGTCACCACCTGCTACCCCGCCTCCGCCCCCGACGTCCTCGCCGCCGCCGCCCGCGACGCCACCGGCGCCTACGTCTACCTCGTCGCCCACTACGGCCGCTCCGGCACCACCCCCACCACCGGCCACCGCGCCCTGGCCACCACCGTCGCCACCCTGCGCACCGCCGCCCCCGCGACCCCCGTCGCCATCGGCTTCGGCGTCAGGACAGCCGCCGACCTGGACGCCGTCACCGCCACCGGCGCCGACGCCGCCATCGTCGGCTCCGCCGCCGTCGCCCGCCTGGAACACGCAGCCGCCCACGGCCTGGACGCCGTCACCGAACTGCGCGCCTTCCTCACCGACCTCCGCCCCGCCCGCCCCCCTCACCCGGACGCAAGAGGCGGACCCCGCGCCACCGCGCACACCCCCACCACCCCCGGCACCACCACCCGAGAGGAACAACCCGCATGCTGATCCGCGACCTGGCCGACGTGAAGACCGTCGAGTGGGGCAACGGCCTGTCCCGCCGCTTCCTCGTCGAGAGCGACAACCTCGGCTACAGCCTCACCGACACCATCGTCAACGCCGGTACCAAGTCCCGCCTGGAGTACCGCAACCACCTGGAGGCCTGCTACTGCATCGCCGGCTCCGGCGAGGTCATCGACATGGACGGCAACTCCCACCCCATCACCCCCGGACGCCTCTACGCCCTCGACGAGCACGACGCCCACTACCTGGTCGCCGGCCCCCACGAGGACCTGCGCCTGGTCTGCGTCTTCTCCCCGGCCCTGCGCGGCGACGAGGTCCACCAGCTCGACGCCCACTCCTCCTCCGCCTACTAGCCACCCCGCCAGGCACCCGCGGCCAGGCACCCCCGCCAGGCACCCCGCGCCCCACCGGGGCCCGCCGCCCCCACCCACCGCCCGGGGGCCCGGGCCCCCGCACGGGCCCTGGAACCGACGTCAGCCGGCGCCACCGGGCGCCGGCCTGCCACCCCGGGCCCCGACGGCCCGGGAGGAAGGCGGCACCCCCGATGATCCGCTGGAACGCCGACCAGACGGCCCTGCGCGAGGGCCTGGCCCGCTTCGGCGACGACCTCAGCGCCGGCCACATCGAAGGCGACGAACAGGCCGCCTTCTCCCACGACAAGTGGCGCCTGATCCAGAAGACCGGCATCCTCTCCCTGCCCTTCGACGAACGCCACGGCGGCCTGGGCCAGTCCCTGCTCACCACCATGTACGTCCTCGAAGGCCTCGGCCAGACCTGCCGCGACGGCGGCCTCAACTTCTCCGTCACCACCTCCATGGCCTCCACCGGCGTCCCCCTCCAGGCCTTCGGCTCACCCGCCCTCAAGGACGCCTACCTGCCCCGCATCGCCTCCGGCGACGCCATCGGCGCCCACGCCATCACCGAGTCCGAATCCGGCTCCGACGCCATGCAGATGCGCACCCGCGCCGTACGCGACGGCGACCACTTCGTCCTCAACGGCTCCAAGACCTTCGTCTCCAACGGCCCCGTCGCCGACGTCGTCGTCGTCTACGCCCGCACCCACCCCCAGGGCGGAGCCCTCGGCGTCACCGCCTTCCTCGTCGACGCCGACACCCCCGGCCTCACCACCGGAAACCCCGTCAAGAAGATGGGCCTGCGCACCTCCCCCCTCTCCGAGCTCTACCTCGACGACGTCCGCGTCGGCGCCGACCGCGTCCTGGGCCGCGTCGGCGGCGGCTTCCTCGTCCTCGACCACGTCATGAAACGCGAGATCCTCTACACCTTCATCGTCAACACCGGCGAGATGCAGCACCGCCTCGCCCGCTGCCTCGACTACGCCAAGACCCGCATGTCCTTCGGCAAACCCATCGGCTCCTACCAGTCCGTCGCCAACAAGATCGTCGACACCAAGATCCGCCTGGAAACCGCCCGCAAGTGGCTGTACGACACCGCCCAGCGACTGGAAGCCGGCGACAACGTCACCGTCGACATGGCCATCGCCAAACTCCTCACCAGCGAATCCAACCTCGCCACCTCCCTGGCCGCCGTCCAGGTCTTCGGCGGCAACGGCTACATGTCCGAATACGGACTGGAGAAGGACGTGCGCAACGCCGTCGCCGGCACCATCTACTCCGGCAGCAACGAGATCCAGTACAACCGCATCGCCGCCATGCTCGGACTCGGCAAATGACCGCCCCCGCCGCCCCGCACGCCCCCGCCGCCCCGCTCGCCCCCACCCGCAGCGGCCACCTCAAAGTCTGCGGCGCCCGCACCCGCGCCGACCTCACCCTCCTCGCCGACACCGGCCCCACCCTGGTCGGCCTGTGGCACGGCATCCCCGGCGGCCCCGCCGAACTCGAGGCCGACCGCCTCGCCGACCTCGCCGCCACCGCCATCCGCCTGGGCCTGGAACCCGTCCTGGTCACCTTCCTCGACCACGCCCCCACCCTCGCCGCCCTCGCCCGCGCCACCGGCATCCGCTGGATCCAGCTCCACGCCTACCAGAGCCCCGCCCTCGTCGCCGAACTGCGCGAACACCTGCCCTACGCCGTCCTCGTCAAAGTCCTCCACCTCTCCCGAGGACGCTGCCTCGAACGCGCCTTCACCGGCGCCTTCGCCCGCGCCGGCTGCGACCTGTTCCTCCTCGACACCGTCACCGACGACGGCCGCGTCGGCTCCACCGGCCAACCCCTGGACCCCGCCCACGTCCACGCCCTGCTGCCCCGCCTCACCATCCCCTTCCTCCTCGCCGGCGGCCTCAGCACCACCAACCGCGACACCTACCGCACCATCACCGACCACCCCCTCTACGCCGGCGCCGACATCGACTCCGCCGCCCGCGACCGCACCGGCCGCTTCACCCACGAGAACGTCACCGCCCTCACCCGCGCCTGGCACCCGCGCCTCCAGGAGACGACCGCATGAGCCCGAGCTTCATCGACGCGCTGCTCACCGCCGCCCGCCCCCTGGTCATGGAAGTCAAACTCCGCGACCCCCACGGCACCGACCTCCTGGGCCCGCGCACCGTCACCGACCTCGTCACCCGCTACGAACAGGCCGGCGCCCCCTGCCTGTCCGTCGTCACCGGCCGCTGGTTCGGCGGCACCCCCCGCCTGCTGCGCGAAGTCACCGCCGCCACCGAACTGCCCGTCCTGCAGAAGGACTTCCTCACCCGCCCCGCCCAACTCGAAGCCGCCCGCGCACTCGGCGCCTCCGCCGTCCTGCTCACCGCCGCCCTGCTGCCCGCCACCTCCCTCGCCCGCCTGGTCACCAGCGCCCTCGACCTCGGCCTGACCCCCTTCGTCGAGATCACCGACGAACGCGAACTCGACGCCCTGCCCCGCATCGCCGACTGCGTCGTCGCCGTCAACAACAAGGACATCCGCACCCGCGAACGCGACCGCGGCGACCTCGGCCGCAGCCTGCGCCTGCTGCCCGCCCTGCGCGCGGCCGGCTGCCGCGCCCCCGTCTCCGCCTCCGCCATCACCGACCCCGCCGACGCCGCCCGCCTCCTGGACGCCGGCTACGCCGCACTGCTCATCGGCACCTCCCTCATGCGCAACCCCGACCTCACCGGCTGGCTCGCCGACCTCGACAACGCCCGCACCGGAGTCGCCGCGTGAGAACCGACCTGCGCACCCGCTCCCTGGTCCTGGACGCCGCCGGCATCCCGCTGTCCGCCCTGGTCGCCGAACCCGAGGACCGCGCCCCCAAAGCCGTCCTCCTCGCCGTCCACGGCCGCGGCATGCGCGCCGCCTACTTCGCCGGCCCCGCCCACCCCGACACCAGCCTGCTCACCCTCGCCGCCGACCTCGGCTACACCGTCCTCGCCGTCGACCGCCCCGGCCACGGCGCCTCCGCCCACCGCCTGCCGGCCGGCCAGCTCATCGCCGACCAGGCCGCCACCCTCCACGCCGCCCTCACCGACTACGCCCGCGCCCACGACACCGGCGCCGGCGTCCAACTCCTCGCCCACTCCTTCGGCGGCAAGATCGCCCTCCAACTCGCCGCCCACTGGCCCGACAACCCCCGCCTGCCCCTGCTCGGCTGCGACATCTCCGGCCTCGCCCAGCACTACGCCCCCGGCGCCTGGGACCGCCCCGACGACCTCGCCGGCGGCGGCCGCCTCAACTGGGGCCCCCTCAACCTCTACCCGCCCGGCACCTTCCACGCCGCCCGCACCCTGCTCACCCCCGTCCCCGCCCTCGAATCCCGCGAACTGGCCACCTGGCCCGCCCGCTACAGCGCCCTCGCCGCCCGCGTACGCGTCCCCGTGCGCCTGACCCTCGCCGAACACGAACACTGGTGGCGCCTGGACGAGGCCTCCCGCACCGCCCTGACCGCCGCCTTCCCCACCGGCCTGGCCCACCTGGTCACCGCCCACGGCGCCGGCCACAACCTCTCCCTGGGCCACGCCGCCCGCCCCTACCACCTGCGCGCCCTCGCCTTCACCGACGACTGCCTCACCCGGCCCGCCACCGCCGCGCCCGCCGCCGCCGCGCCCGCCGCTGGTGCGGCCGCCGTGCCGGCCCCCGCCCTCGCCACCGTCTGACGGGGGCCCACCGACCACCTGGCGCAGGGTGGCAGGAAGGCCCCGCCGTCCCCCCGGGCAAGGGGACGGCGGGGCCCGCCCCCCGCGCGCCGGGCACGGGAATCCCGTACCGCCCGGGAAGGTTGCCGTCGACAGCCCACGAACGGACCCCGGTCCGCCACGGGCACACCGACAGCCGGCCACAGGAGGGCACACACATGAGGATCGGCGACATCGACGTCCAGGCGATCACCGACGGAACCGGCAGCGAACGGGCCGCCGACATCCTCACCCGCCCCGGCACCGACGACCCCTGGGCCTGCCACCGCCACCACCTCGAACCCGACGGCACCCTCACCCTGCCCCTGGGCGGCTTCCTCGTGCGCAGCGGGCAGCGCACCGTCCTCGTCGACGCCGGAGTCGGCCCCCACGACGACGGCAAGTACCGCGGCGGCGCACTCCTCGACTCCCTCGCCGCCCACGGCGCCACCCCCGCCGACATCACCGACGTCCTGTTCACCCACCTCCACTTCGACCACGTCGGCTGGGCCGCCGTCGACGGCCGGCCCGTCTTCCCCAACGCCACCTACCGCGCCCACCGCGCCGACTGGCAGCACTTCGTCACCGGCGACGCGGCGACCCCCGAGGCCGTCGCCAAACTCGCCCCCGTCGAGGCACAACTCGAACTCTTCGACGCCGACACCACCCTCGCCCCCGGCATCGACGCCCTCCACACCCCCGGCCACACCCCCGGCACCACCGTCTACGTGCTCTCCTCCGGCGGCCGACGCGCCCTGCTGCTCGGCGACGTCGTCCACTCCGTCGTCCAACTCGCCGAACGCGACTGGCAGGTCGTCTGGGACATCGACCCCGCCGCCGCCTCCGCCGCGCGCAACCGCATCGCCGACCGGGCCGCCGACACCGACGACCTCCTCGTCGCCGCCCACTTCCCCGGCATGCGCTTCGGCCGCGTCCTCGCCGCCGACGGCCACCGCCGCTTCGTCGCCGTCTGACCGGGCCCCGACCACGACCTCTGACCGCGACCCCGGGCCCCGCCGCGCCCCACCCGCACGGCGGGGCCCGCCGGCGGGCACCCGGACCGTAAGGTGCCCGCATGCCGGTAGTCATCGCAGGCGGCCACGGCAGGGTCGCACTCCTGACCACCCGTCTGCTCACAGGCCGGGGCCTGCGGGTGTCCGGGATCATCCGGCGCCCCGAACAGGGCGCCGCCCACCACGCCGGGGCACGCCGCTTCGTCCTCCTGTCGGCCATGGGCTCCGACCCGGCCGCGCACTACCCGGCCGACCCCTCGTGGAGACCTTCCTGCGCGCCAAGGGCCGCGCCTACCAGGCCAGCTCTCCCGCCCGGACCTCGACAGCACCGTGGTGCGCCCCGCCCGGTTCCGCGACGGACCCGGCACCGGCCTGGTCCACCTCGCCGCACACACCGGCCCCGGCGAGATCGACCGCCCCGACGCCGCCGCCGTCCTCGCCCACCTGCTCACCGTCCCCGCCACCACCCCGCGCCTGCTGGAACTCGTCCACGGCCCCACCCCCGTCCACCAGGCCGTCACCCACGTCGCCGCACGCTCCCTCACCGACCACCGGCCCCGCCCCTCCGGCCCGTACCGGCGCGGACTTGGGCAGGTCCGCGGCGCCCACTCCCTGTTCGCCCCGTCGGCCCGTGACATCACCCCTGGCGCCTGCCGGGGCCGCCCCCGCCGGGAACCCGCCCGCTTGGCCGCGACGTCCCCGCCCCGACCGTCGCCGCCGACCCGCACACCGGTGACGGCGTCCACGGCGCCGTCAGCGCCCCCCGTCACCCGGCGGCCTGTCCGCCCGTGACGGCACCTGCTCCCGGGTATCCCGCCGACCGGCCGTCGGCGGTGCAACGCCCGGGAAATCCCACGGCCCGTGCCCGGCCCGGGACTTGCCGCCCGGCCCTGACGCGCCCACACTGGGCCGACCTGTGGGGAGAGGGGGCGTCATGTGGGTGGTCCTGGTCCTTCTGGTGGGGACGGGGGCGGCTCTGGCCGCGGCCGGGGTGCACTGCCGCCGCGCGCTGCGCGAGCTGAACCGGGCCGAACGGCTCGCGACGGGCCGGGACTTCGACCTCGACCGGGAGGAACTCGCCTGCCTGGCCGGGAACCTGGCGGAGCTGACACTCGCGGAGATGTACGACAGGGGCCGGATCGTCGCCTCCCGCTCCGGTGACGTCACACTGACCACGGCAGCCACAGCCGGGGACGAGGCCACGGACGGGGCCGGGGACGGGTTCGAGGCGGTGGCCGTGCGCTCGCTGAGGTTCACCCGCACCGGCGACATCGGGAAGCTGATCCCGTCGGTGGACTGGTCGCCGGAAGCGAAGGCGCTGCGCAAGCGGCTGGCGGCCTCGGGTCTGATCGACGACGAGGAACTGGTCGAGCGGGTGCGCAAGGCCTACGGGTGGATGCCCGTGGTGCTCCTCGCGGTGGCCGCGGCGGGCGCGGCCGCCCTGGTGTGGACGCTCGCACGGCACGAGAACTGGCTCCTGCCGCCGGCGGGCTTCACCGCGCTGTTCGCGGCCGCCCTGTGGGTCAACCACCGGGTACGGCCGCCCGTGCGCCCGCTGCGCCCGCTGACCGCGCTCGGCTCCCGCGTGCTCGCCGACGCCCGGACGGCCGAGCGCCGCGGGCAGGGGCCGGCGACGGTGGCCCTGGGCGGGCTGTCGGCCCTGCCCGTCGGCCACGACCTGCGGATCTGCCGGGAGGCGGCCCGCGCCCGCTCGAACGCCCTCGCCCGGGCGGCGGCCGCGAGGAGCACCACCATCTCCCACAGCGGCGGCAGCGGCGGCGTGGGCCTGGGCGGGGGCTGCGGCGGCGCGTCCTGCGGGGGCGGCTGCGGAGGGGGCTGCGGCGGCGGTCTCTGACCGGGGAGGCGCCCCGCCACCCGGGGCGCGGCCCGGTTCTGCGGCACGTCGTGGACCTCGGCCCGGCCGGCGGCGCATACGCCCGGCGCGCCGGGGCAGTCGAGGGGGCGGCCCGGACCGGTGCCGCTCCCGGCCGGGCCCCCGGGGAAGCTCGGGGGAGGCCCCGGGGCGGGGAGAGGGGCGCACGCGAGG